>CALLQJ010000220.1 GCA_938014865.1 uncultured Fastidiosipila sp. | reverse complement strand
AAGGTTGAAGCCTTCCGGGCGGGCCGAGCCCCGCTTGACCCCGAGTCTAATGTACAGTTCGGGGAAGGCGGCGCGGGCACCTTTTCGGACGGCAAGCTGACCTCCCGCTCGAAAGATCCTTTGAGCCGTGAGGTCAAAAAAATTTTTGTCCGGCACGGGGCGCCCGAGGATATTCTCTATGCCTTTGAGCCGCATATCGGAACGGACCTGCTTTCAGGAGTGGTCGCTTCCATGCGAAAAGAAATTATCCGCCTGGGCGGAGACGTGCATTTTAATACGGCCTTGCGTTCTTTGGACGCGGAGCCCGGCACGGGGCTGAAACGAATGGAAACGTCCGCAGGAACGCTTGAGGGACCGCTCTTTTTGGCGATCGGACACAGTGCCCGGGATACCTTCCGCATGCTGATTTCGGCAGGGCTGAGGGCCGAGGCCAAGGATTTTGCAGTAGGTTTTCGGATTGAACATGATCAGGACTGGATTAACCGGCGGCAGTACGGGGAGTATGCGGGGCACCCGCGTCTGGGCGCGGCAAGCTACCGGGTGCACAGCCGTTTTTATGAAGGGCGAAATGCCTACAGCTTTTGCATGTGCCCGGGCGGGCGGGTCATTGCCGCCGCTTCGGGGCCTTGTCAGGCGGTCACGAACGGCATGAGTTACCATGCCCGTGACGGAGAGTGCGGAAACAGTGCGATTCTGACGGCTGTCAAAGCCGGCCGGGACTTTGCCGATGCACCCGAGGCAGGCATTCTTTTTCAGGAAGAAGCAGAAGCAAGGGCTTTTCAGGCCGGAGGCGGCGGGGCTTTTGCCCCCGTGATGCGGCTGGGGGCCTTTTTTAAAGAAGCGGGGCTGGCGCCGCGGAAGGCACGGGTCACGACCCGTGAACCGAGCTATCTTCCGGGGGTGAACGAAAGCAGCCTCGCCGGCATTTATCCTGAAAAGATAACGCGGGCGATCGCCCGGGGCATTGCCGAGATTGATGATTTTATGCCGGGTTTCGGCGGCGAAAATATATGGCTTACGGGAGCGGAGAGCAGAAGCTCGTCGCCCGTGCGTTTCCGGCGCGATCGGGAAAGCCGGGAGGCGGAGGATTTTCCGGGAATCTATCCGATCGGAGAAGGAGCAGGCTATGCCGGCGGCATTATTTCCGCGGCGGCGGACGGCCTGCGCTCGGCGCTTCGCTTCAGCACAAATTACAAGCCTGCTTCCCGATGAGAAAGCAGGCCGGGCTTTTGTTTAAAAAAACAGAATTTCTTCAGGAATGTTCCCGCAGGCTGCGCAGCCAGGGGTTCATCTGCAAGGCCTCGGACCAGCTGCCGGAGCGGCCGTGCCCGAAAAAGAGGGGCAGGTCGGGGGAGAAGGGGTAACGGCGTCCGACGTCCAGGAGCTTTTTGAGGCTCGACTGCATGGCCTGTTCGGAACCGCCCGGGAAGTCACAGCGCCCTATGGAATTGATAAAAATAGTATCGCCGGTAAAAAGACAGACAGCGCGGGTCAGCCCGTTGCTGAGCCTGCTCTCCATCAAGAGACAGACCGAGCCTGCGGTGTGCCCCGGGGTATGGATCGGCGTGAGAATAAAGCTGCTGCCGATATCGATCGGGACGCCTTCCCGCAGTTCATGATCCGCGCGGGCCGTGTTTGTGCCCCGGCCGAAAAGCGAGGAAACATTCTGATTCGGATCATCCCACATTCCCTGATCATCTTTGTGCATGTAAAAAGGAACGTTCTTCTTGCTCTCCATCCAGGCGGCGGCTCCTGCCGTATGATCAAAATGCCCGTGGGTGGCGACTAAGAGATTCAGACGATCGCGGTCGCCTCCGGAAAGTTTCTCCGGGGGGAATGAGGGGTCAATGACAGTCATGCCGTCCGCGGTGCGGATAATGTAAGCATTTGCCTGAAAGCCCTGCTCGGGGTACATCGTGACCAAACCTTTGAGATCGTTCATAAATTAAAGACTCCCTTTTCCTTTTTGTTAAATGTTAGCATAAAAATATTAACACAGATAAAGTCAGTGCAAAGTTAAAATGAATAAAGCCGGGCCCGGCACGCCCGCCGGCCTTCCGGCTTCTGCGTTTTCGCGAAGCGGCTTTTTAAGCCTCTGCTTTTTTCAGGCGAAACTTGTTAGAATAGTATTAGATCAGAATATTATTACAAAAGTAAAGGGGGTCCTTATGCCACATATCCGAGAAGAAGCGGAACGCTGTCTGCAGTGCAAAAAACCGCGCTGCCGCAGAGGCTGTCCGATCAATAATCCCATTCCTCAGTTTATTCAGATGCTGAAAGAAGGCCGAATCAAAGAAGCGGGGAACTTGGTCTTCACCAATAATCCGCTGTCCATCGTCTGTTCCCTGGTCTGCCCGCACGAACGTTTCTGTGAGGGGCATTGCATCAAGGGCATTAAGAGCACGCCGATTCATATCAGCTCCATTGAGCAGTATATCGCCGATTATAATCTCGATATGCTCGATCTTTACTCTTCGGATGAGTACGAAGGCAAAGTCGGCATCATCGGCGGAGGGCCCGCCGGCATTGCCATGGCCTTTTTCATGGCCCGCCGCGGCTATGAGGTCACCATCTATGAAGCAAGTGAACGCATCGGCGGCATTATGCGCTACGGCATTCCGGAGTTCCGTCTGCCCGGCGACCACATTGACCGCCTCGAGCGGCAGCTGCGCCGCCTGGGCGTCAAGATTCATCCGAATTCCCTGATCGGCCCCGTGACGACGGTGCCGGATCTTTTCCGGGACGGCTTCGATGCCTTATTCATGAGTACGGGCGTATGGAAACCGAATAAAATGAATGTCAAAGGGGAGTCCCTGGATAATGTGCATTATGCCATCAATTATCTGCGCAGCCCGCATCTTTATAATCTCGGCCGGGATGTTGTGGTCATCGGGGCCGGCAATGTAGCCATGGATGTCGCCCGGACCGCGATCCGTTCGTTGCATACGCTGAATGTCACGATTCTTTACCGCCGCGGAGAAGAGGATATGCCCTGCCGCGAAGAAGAATATGACTATACCAAGATGGACGGCGTCGGCTTTGAGTTTTACACCCAGGTGGATGAGTTCTGCGAAAACGGCGTATGGGCCCATGATACGCGGGATCCGGCGGGTGAGGAAAAACGCCGTTTTATTCCGTGCGATTCTGCTCTGGTGGCGATTTCCCAGGGACCGCAGTCCAATGTGGTATCGACCGAGCCGGAGATCCGCCTGGACCGCAAAGGCTTAGTGATTACGGACGAAAATATGCAGACGACCATGGAAGGCGTCTATGCGTCGGGCGATGTGGTCACCGGGGCGAAGACCGTAGTCGAGGCCGTTGCCGCCGCCAAACGCTGCAGCAATGCAATGCACAATTATATTCAGCGCAAGAAAAATCCGGATTGGGAAGACGAGGTCCTCTATCCCGCGGATGTGCTGGATATGGATATGGAAAAATTCAAGCCCAGGGAAGATGCGATAGCGGGCAGCGAAGATCTGCTGCCCTGAAGAGCGCCCGGGCGCGACGCCGGGACGCTAAAAGAGATCGGCGCTGTTCTCAGCGGCCGGTCTTTTTTAGTTTTTCCAGAATGTCATAATCGGCAGGACAAAATTCATACTTGTCGATTTCAGACGGGAGGATCCAGGCCAAAGCCTCGTGCTCCAAAAGCTTGGGTTCCCCTTCGACAATCCGGGCATTAAAAAGACTGAGCCGGATGGAAATATCCGGATAATCGTGGCGGACCCGGGCAAAGAGATCCAAAACTTCGATGCCGACATCCAGTTCTTCCCGGCATTCCCGGATCAGGCATTCCTCTAAGCTTTCCCCGGCTTCTCTTTTCCCGCCGGCAAATTCCCAAAGCAAAGCCCTGGCTTTGTGCGCGGGCCGGCGGCAGATCAAAAATCTGTCTTCTTTCCAAATTAAAGCGGCGGCGACATCGGTCATGTGCTTTTCCTTTCTTTGCGTCCGGACAGGACTCAGCCTGCCATGATTTTGGCGGTCTTCTTATAGTACTTGGCCGGAATCGGCTTTTCTAATTTCCAGATAATGCTCATCGGCCGGCTGCCCTCATGCTTCACATAAGAGGCTTTGCCGAGAAACGTGTAGGGGGCGGCGCCCGAGAGATCATTTTTATACTCACGCACAAAAAGCAGGACGGTACTGCCGCGTTCTTTATGGCGGATATAACGCCGTCCGGTCGGCGAGTCCTCCGAGGTCGTGCTTTGGCTCTGCCAGTGGAAAAGCTGCTCGTTAATTGAATAATCTTCATACATTGTAGTCGGTGAATAATCTTTGTCCGACTTATTTAAGGTAATGAGCAGGACGTCGATTTCTTTTTCCGGCAGCCATTTTACGCCTTCACGTATATTCTGCGGCTGCAGAAAATCCAGGGCCGCAAAGAGCTGATTGCGGCTGTAATTGCAGTAGACTTCCAGCGGACAGGCAAAATCCAGGCCCGGGTCTTCGGAAACGAAGTCAATCGATTCATATAAGTAATCCAGGAGCTCGAGCATTTCAGAAAAAAGCACGGGACATGCCGTAAGTCCGAGGATTTTATCCTGCAGTTCAGCGGCCGCAAGATCCTCATAAGCCTTGCCCCAGACCGTGATGGCAAACATATTGAACATGCGCTTTTCTTCCGCGGAAAGCTTTTGTAAATCGGCGTCGGGAAGCTGCGGCAAAAATTCTTTCAGAAAGCGTATCCAGCGGCCGGAATCAGCCGAGGCTAAGCGGGCGAGTGCTTTTGTAAGTTCTTTTTCATGCGCTTCATGAAAATCTTCTCTCAGGCCGGCTTCTGCCGCAAGGCGCGAAAAGCTGCCGCGTTTATACAATAGCCTCGGGTCCAAACGGTAGTAATCCAGAAAGTTTTTCAGGCCGGGTGTACGGCCGCTGTCTTCACGGAAATTCTGAAGACGGGTGATCAGACCGCGTTTAGTCGTTAAGGACTGCTTAATATTATCTAAAATATAGCCTTGGGCTGCTTTTTCCATGCGGATATAGCAGCCGGCCGGAGCGGAGATAAAGTCATGCTTGATCTCATATTTCAGACTGCGCCTTTCGGAAGTCAGCAGGGCAGAGAATTTTTCGGCAAAATTATAGCGTTTATGGGCTCTTCCGACAAAATCTAAAACGGTCAGGCAGTCCTTGCCTTCCGCCAGGCGCAGACCCCGGCCGAGCTGCTGCAGAAATATTGTCAGAGATTCGGTCGGCCGCAGAAAAAGCACGGTGTTGACTTCGGGAATATCGACGCCTTCGTTATAGATATCCACGACGAAAATAAAGCGAAGCTCCCCTTTCAGCAGCCGGTCTTTGGCAGAAAAGAACAGAGCATACACGGAATGTCCACAGAGAGAAAGAGAAGAAATGCCCGCGGCGTTGAAATAATCGGCCATGAAATGGGCATGGTCCACCGAAACACAGAAGCCTAATCCCTTTACCTCATCAAGTGAGGTGACGTAATAGTCCAGCGAGCGCAGAATGAGCTCTGCACGTTTATTGGCGGCTGCGGCATCAATGGTAAAAACCCGGTTCAGATCGGCTCTGTCATAGCCGCCGCGTGACCAGCGCAGTTTGCTTAAATCCGTCGGATCACTGACGACAAAGTATTGAAACGGGCTCAGCAGTTTGCGTTCGATGGCTTCCGGCAGACGGATTTCTGCGGCAATACGCCCGTCAAAATAATTTAAGATGTCTTTGCCGTCCGCACGTTCCGGAGTGGCGGTCAGCCCGAGCAGAATTTTCGGCTTGAAATGTTCAAGCATCTGCTGATAGGTCTCCGCTGCCGCGTGATGGAATTCATCGACGACGATATAATCGTAAAAATCGGACGGCAGGAGCGTACATAATTCTTTGGAGTTTAAACTCTGAACCGAGACAAAAAGATGTTCAAGAGAGGCGGGTTTGAACCGCCCGACCATAAGCTCTCCGAAATTTTCGTCGCGCAGGACTTCGCGGTATGTGCGCAGGCTTTGCTGCAGAATTTCAGAGCGGTGGGCCACAAATAAGAAACGCGGCCGCCCGCCTTCTTCGGCGGCAAAACGCTTATAGTCAAAAGCGGAGATAAAGGTTTTCCCGGTTCCCGTTGCAGCCACGACTAAATTTTTAAAGCGGGCGTGCACGCTCCTTTCAGCCTGCAGCTTATCCAGAATTTCCTGCTGAAAAGGATAGGGCCTGAGGTCAAAGTAAGACAGGCGCGTGACCTTGCCGCCGCCGTGTTTTTCCGCCGTTAAAGCGGCGCGAAGCCGTGCTTTGCTCTCATCGGTGTAATCAAGAAAATTTTCATGGTTTCGATAGACCTCAAAGGTGGCCTCGATTTTCTGCATCACGGCGTGCTGATCTTGTTCGGTGATCTTCATATTCCATTCCAGACCGCCGCTCAGGGCGGCATGAGAGATATTGGAAGAACCGATATAGGCAGTGGAGAAGCCGCTCTCGCGGTGAAAAATATAAGACTTGGCGTGCAGTCTGGTCCGCTTGGTATCGTAAGAGACTTTTATTTCACAATTCGGCAGACGGTGCAAGGCCTCGATGGCTTTAGCATCCGTTGCGCCCATATACGTTGTGGTGATGACCCGGAGCGTGCCGCCTTGGGCACAAAAGGCCTCTAAGTCATCAATGATCAGACGCAGGCCGCTCCACTTGATAAACGATACGAGCATATCAATGCGGTCAGCCGTGTAAATTTCATTTTTTAATTCGGAATACATCTGCGGTTCGTGCTTGTCCCCGGTAAAGAGGCTGCTGCAGGACATCGGACTTTCGGGACGGGGCAGATCGTCGGCGCTTTTGCCGCTGAGCAGCAGGGGATCATCTTCTTCCAGAAGCGCATAGAGAAGCTCGGCACTTTGATCGGGCGAAAGCCCCGCGAATTGCTCATCTTCTGTTATTTCGGCAAGGGAAAGCACCAGACGGCGGGCTAAGCGGATTTGTTCATCGAGGCTTCGGCCCTGATCACTTAAGACGTTCAGGGCTTGTTCAAGAACCGAGCCCAAATAACGGGCTAATATGCCGGCGGCTTCGGCTTCATCGAGCGAAGCACTCGCCCGGAGCTTTTCCGGCAGCTTGTCGAGCTCCGTCCGGATGTCGTCATTGATCAGCTGTTCGTAAAGTCCCGGTTTCAGCATGTTCTTTGCCTCCTTGTTTTAAGAGTTTGTAATGCGCCCGTCCCCCGTGAGGTCGATCTCTTCGCCTCCGGCATAGTAGGGCGGCTGAAAGATGCCGGTGAAAAAATCTTTGCAGCGGGCGGCGGCTTCCCGCAGCTGATACGAGGGCATCTTTTTGTAAAGGTGCAGGTCAGAAGGGGCGGCAAGCGCCCGGATGCCGCTTCTGTCGGCGAGATATAAGGTACGGTACAGGTGATAATTCTGGCTGACAAAAATAAGCTTTTCGGCCCGGAATATTTTGCGGGCCCGCATCACGGATTCATAAGTTGAGTAGCCTTTATGATCCTGAAAAATATCTTCTTCGGGGACGCCCTGTTCCATCGCATAGTTTTTCATCACGCCGACCTCGTTATAAGCGGAGGAGCTGTGATCGCCGCTGACGATGAGTTTAGGCGCCGCGCCGCCTTTATAAAGGGCAATGCCGGTATCGAGCCGGTCCTGCAAAAGGGCCGTGGGCTTCCCGTTCCGGACGCCGGCTCCCAAAACCAGGATGGCCTCAAATTGCTCGCCGTCCGCCAGGATGGCGCCGGCTTCTTTTATCCGGCTGCGCGTTGTGCTGAGCATGTACGCATTGATGCCGAAGATGATGACGGCTGTTATAATAAGTATTAATAATAGGGTTTTGCTTATTTTGCGGAAAACGCTTTGATTTTTTCTTTGCCCTGTCTTCATTGGGATATTTAAAACCTCACCTTTTAAATTGCTGCTTAGTATAACGCAGAGCGGCCGGCAGGGGCAATCGGGCGATAAAAGCAGCTTTCAATCCGCTTGTGCGGAAAGTGCTTGACGCGGGTTTGAAATTTTGATAATCTGCCCGAGTGACCGCATTTGGCGGGTCTTTAATTCTGCCTCGGCAGAAACCTGTTGAAGCGAGTCCTGTTTAAGGGAGGAACACAATATGTATGCAGTAATTGCCAGCGGCGGAAAGCAGTATAAAGTATCCGTCGGCGACGAAGTTTTTGTTGAGAAGCTTGAAGGTGAGCAGGGCGACGAAGTGGAATTTAATGAAGTCTTGGCGGTCAGCGCCGACGACGGTATTAAGTTCGGTGACGACGTCAAGGATGCCAAAGTAAGCGGCGAGATTGTCCGGCAGGGAAAAGGCAAGAAAATTGTCGTTTTCAAGTATAAGCCGAAAAAAGGCTATCGTCGCAAACAGGGACATCGTCAGCCTTATACCCGCGTTAAGATTAACGACATCGCGCTGTGAGCGCGTAAGCGTCAGTGATTACACTCAGCTGGCAGTACAAAGGGCGTGACGTCAGAGGTTTTGTCTGCGAAGGACATGCCGGCTACGCCGAAAACGATGCGGATGACATCATCTGCGCGGCGGTCACGGCTTTAGCGGCCACGACAGTGAGTGCACTGACAGATATCTTAAAGCTTGAGACGGATTATGACTTTCAGAGCGGACGCTTGTCCTGCCTGCTGAAAGAAGATCCGGAAGGAGAGACGGCAGAGAAGGCCGGGTTTTTGTTTCAGACATTTGAACTCGGCGTCAAACAGATACAGATGAGTTACGGGTCAGAATATGTCCGGGTTGAGGATATTATTACTGCATCCTAGCGGGAGGAAATTATGTTTATTATTGATTTGCAATTATTAGCGCAGAAAAAAGGTCTGGGTTCGAGTAAAAACGGACGTGATTCGGAATCCAAGCGTCTCGGTGCGAAAAAGGGCGACGGTGAGTTTGTCCTGGCCGGGAATATTCTTTACAGACAGCGCGGTACAAAAATTCATCCGGGCAACAACGTCGGCAAAGGCAAAGACGACACCCTTTTTGCCAAAATTGACGGCCGTGTCGTACACGAGCGCGTCAGCAAGAAGCGTACCAAGGTCAGCGTCTATCCCGTTGCCGAGTAAAACAATCCGTTTAAGTAAAATTTTTCAAGTCCGGCTTTTCGGCCGGACTTTTTTACCCTCGGGAGGCATTTATGTTTATCGATGAAGCCAGAATATTTGTGAAGGGCGGCAACGGCGGCGACGGCGCGGTCTCTTTTCACCGGGCCAAATATGTCCCGCACGGCGGGCCCGACGGCGGCAACGGCGGCCGGGGCGGTTCGGTTTATGTGATCGCGGACCGCAATGAAAACACCTTGGAGGCGTTTCGTTACAGGCGCAAATATGCGGCTGAAAACGGCGAAAACGGCGGTAAACAGAAATGTGCCGGAAAAAGCGGGGAAGATCTGATCTTTAAGGTCCCGGTCGGGACGGTCGTACGGGATGCCGATACCGGCCGTCTTTTAGCCGACCTTACCGAGGATAAAGAAAAGGTCCTGCTTTCGGCCGGCGGCCGCGGCGGGGCCGGGAATGCGGTTTTTGCGTCTTCCACCCGGCAGGCGCCCCGCTTTGCCAAGCCGGGAGAAGAGGTAAAAGGTTTTTATGTAAACCTGGAGCTGAAGCTTCTGGCCGACTGCGGCCTGATCGGGCTGCCGAATGTCGGCAAAAGCACCTTCTTATCGGTGGTTTCCGCCGCACGCCCGAAAATCGCCAATTATCATTTTACGACCCTGGAACCGCAGCTGGGGATTGCCACGGTGGACGATTACAGCTTTACCATAGCGGACATTCCGGGCCTGATCGAAGGCGCGAGTGAAGGGGCGGGGCTGGGCGACAGCTTTTTAAAACATATTGAGCGCACCCGCCTGCTGCTACATTTCCTGGATGCCTCCGGTTCGGAAGGCCGGGATCCTTATGAAGATTTCCTTTTGATTAATAAGGAACTGAAGGCTTTTAATCCGGCGCTGGCCGAACGCCCGCAGCTCATTGCGCTGAATAAGATTGACCTGGCGGAAGAAGCCGAGGTCAATGCCCTGCAGGAGCGCCTGGAAAAAGAAGGTTACGAAGTCTTTCAGCTCTCGGCCCCGATTCATTACGGCACGCAGGCGCTTTTGAATGCGGCGGCCGAACGGCTGCAGCAGCTTCCGCCGACAGTGCTCTATGAAGAGCCGGTTCAGGATCTTCGGATTTACAAGATGGAAACGGAAGACTTTAAAATCGGAAAAGACGGCGAGGCGTTCACGGTGGAGGGGCCTTGGGTTGACGAGCTGATGCGGGAAATTAATTTTTCCGATACCGAGTCTTTGCAGTATTTCCAAAGACAACTCCGGCGCAAAGGCATTATTGATGCCTTGGAAGAGGCCGGCGTAGAAGAAGGCGATACGGTCGAGATGGGCGATCTGCTCTTCGACTTTATCTTCTGAGACCGGCGGAAGCGGCAGAGTCCGCGTTTTGAGAATTTTTGAAATCAGATAGTAAAGGACGGTTTATGGCATTAAACAGCAAGCAAAGAAGTTATCTGAGAGGACTGGGCAATCACCTGGACAGTATTTTTCAGCTGGGAAAAGACGGCATCGGCGAGGAAACCTTGCGGCATATCGATAATCTGCTCAGGACCCGTGAGCTTATCAAGCTGACAGTGCTCAAAAATTGTCCGCTCTCTGTACGGGATGCTGCGGACGGTCTGGCGGCGTACTGCGACGCGGAGGTCGTCCAGACGATCGGGCGCAAAGTCATCTTATATCGTTATTCTCCGGAATTAGATAAAAAAGGAAAAAGTCTGAATATTCCTTAATTCGTTACAATTGTAACTGCACAGCTTTTCATTTTTTGCCTATAATAGGCGGTAGGTGTGAACAGTCACGGTTTGCACGAATCCATTGTATGAGGTGATATTATTATGAAAAGTTATGTATGCGATCTTTGCGGTTATATTTACGATCCGGAAGTCGGTGATCCCGATAACGGTGTAGAAGCCGGTACGGCCTTCGAAGACCTTCCTGAGGATTGGGTATGCCCGCTGTGCGGCGCGAGCCAGGATCAGTTCAGCGAACTGTAATCTTTAAGAGAAAATAAGCGCCTTAAGGCTGCTTATTTCAGGGCCTGCAGCTTTGGCTGCGGGCTTTTTTAAAGGGAAAGCATGCAGCATACCTGAATACAGAGCGTTAAAAGCTTAAAGATAAATACTTTAGATAAGAAAAAAGAAAGAGGTTTTTGATGGCAATCCAAACAGTCTGTCCTGATGTATTTGAAGTCGGTGCGTCTCATCCCGAGCGGGAGATGTTTGACGCCTTTATGCCCATCCCCATGGGAACGACGTACAATTCTTATTTGATTAACGGAGAAAAAGCGAACTGCCTGATTGATCCGGTGGACCCGGAAAAGCTTCATGTCCTGCTGGCCAATCTGAAAGAAGCCGGCGTTGAGACCTTGGACTATGTGGTCTGCCTGCATACCGAGCAGGATCATTCGGGAACCTTGCCGGATCTGATCAGCCGCTGGCCCGATATTAAAATTGTTGCCATGAAGAAAGTACAAGAACTCATCGGCACGCATCTTCATATTCCGGCGGAGCGCATCCAAGTGATGGAAGAAGGGGAGAGCCTTGATCTCGGCGGCAAGACGCTGCGTTTCCATGCCATTCCTTTTGCCCATTGGCCGGATAATACAGCGGCTTACCTGGTCGAAGATGATATTTTATTCAGCTCCGATCTTTTCGGTTCGCACTATGCCAGCCCGGAAATCTTCTCGACGGACAGCAATGATCAGCGCATGGCCGCCCGGCAGTATTATGCGGAAATTATGATGCCGTTCCGCAAGCAGGTGGCACGGCACGTGGAGTGGACGAAGAAGCTTAATCCGCGTCATATCGCCCCTTCGCACGGCCCGATCTGGTATGATACGTCAAAAATTCTTCAGATGTATGAGTCCTGGACCTCGGATGAAGTCAAGAAAAAAGTGGTCATCGGCTATGTCAGCATGCACGGCAGCGTCGAGACCATGGTAGAAAAATATGCCGTTCGCCTTGCCCCGCCCGGCTTGTCGGTGGTCTGCCGGAATATTGCGGCCCACCCGGATTCTCTGACCCGCGAAGTCGGCAATCTGGCGGCGGATATGGTAGACGCAGCCGCTGTCGTGATTGCGACGCCGACCGTGGTGGTCGGTCCGCATCCTTCCGCGATGTACCTGGCGGCCGTGGTCAATGTCTTAAAACCGAAGTCGCGTTATTTCCAGTTCCTGGGATCCTTCGGCTGGGCGAGTCAGGCACCGCAGGGGATTGCCTCGGCGCTGTCGAATTTCAGAGGCGAAGCTTTGGAGCCTATTAACGTCAAAGGACTTCCGACGGAAGATGAGATCGAAGCGATTCAGGAAGCTGCCGATAAGATGGCAGAAAAGATCCTGGCAGATCCTCTGGTCAAGTAAGCGTTTCACAAGCATCGGTTAAATAAATTAAGGACGGTCCCAAGAGCTTCGGCTTCTCGGGGCGGTCCTTTTTTTGTCTTAAAAAACTTCCGCTGCAGCTTTCTGCCGGCGAAAGTTTCCATTTCATTTTATTTCATGTTCCGAAAGAAAAGCCCTGTCAGCGCTTATCGGAACGTTCTTCAGTGTCGTCGGCTTTTTCCTCCGCATCTTCCACCGTTTTCGGTGTTTCGGAAGCTTCCGGGCAAAGCAGCAATTTCAGGACCTCGG
>CALLQJ010000219.1 GCA_938014865.1 uncultured Fastidiosipila sp. | reverse complement strand
GTTCGGTCATTGGACCTTTTGTTCTGGGCAGGGCCCTGGAGGAGGCCACCATGACCCCGATGACGCCGGTGAATGACGACTTGGTCTACGTGACCGGCTGGCCCTGTCCGATTTCTTCCTATGATGCCAGAAGCCGCGGCATGCTCAGTCCGGCCGAGGCCATCTGGGACTCGCGAAATCCGCCCTTTGTCCGCATTGCGCTGGACCTGGGCGTCAATACCTTTTATGACTACATAAAAGCGTTGGGGCTGAGGGACCGGACGGGCGTCGATCTGCCTTATGAACAGACGGGTCTGATCCATCAGGATTTAAATGAACTGAATATGGCGGTGACGGCCTTCGGCGAACAGGTCACCATTACGGCCTTACAAATGGCCAATGACTATGTCATGCTCGCCAACGGCGGGACGCTCCTGCGTCCGCGCCTGGCCGATGCGCTGATTGACAGCAAGGGCGAGGTCGCCAAAGAGTTTAAGACCGAGCCCATCCGTCAGGTTTTGTCGGAAGAAAGCTGCCGGAGCATCCGCAAAATGATGGTCGGCGTCGGCCGCTACGGCACGGGAAAACGAGCCTATGTGCCGGGGGTCGAAGCCGCTTATAAAACCGGGACCTCGTCGCGGGCGCTCTTCGGGGCGGACTACGACAATTACAATACCCATACGGCCGTCTGCCTCCTGCCCGCGGATGAACCGAAGTATGTGATTTACGCGGCCATCCATGATGTGGAAAACCAATACCTCAAAGCGGCTCAGGTTTTTGTCCGGGAGGTGGCCGACTACCTGGCGGAACGGGACAATATCCCGCGTGAGTATAAGGCCTATGACTATAATTTCCTGTTCCGCCGGCGCTATCTCGACAATGTGATCGGGCTAAGCTATACGGAAGGACAGCGCATCATTTTCCACAGCGGTTTTGTCCCGGTCTTAAGTGACAGCTTCAGCTCCGGGGATCTGATCGCCTGTCAGTATCCCTCACCGGGACTTGACAGCGGCTATAACAGCAGGATCTGGCTTTCGGATAATGCCGAGGATCTGCCGGGCCGCTACGTCACCTTGCCCGACTTTACGGGCCTGACGGCGGAGGAAGCGCTCCGGGAAGCGAGACGGCTGGAGCTTAACATCGCCTTCGAAGGCACGAACCGGGCCGGCGTCATCACCTCCCAGCAAGTTGCGGAGCCGGAACTGGCCGGAGGTTCTGAGGCCGGGGATAAGGTGCGGATTTATTCCTTGATTACGCTGGAATTTGCCGGCGACGATGCACCGGGACCTTATGCGGATGACTCGCTCACCGAAGGCTATGATGACGGATCCGGTGAGATCTACTGGTGAGATCTATTATTAAAGGAGATTAGATGAGAGAACAGTTTCGCCTGAATGAAATTATCGCCGCCTGTGATGCGGAAGTCCTTTTCGCCGGCCCGCCGGAAGCGGCCGACAGGCCTTTGGCGGCGGTGTCGACGGACAGCCGGACGATCCGCAAAGGCGATTTATTTATTGCCTTAAGCGGGGAGAGAACGGACGGGCATCTTTATATTGATCAGGCCGTCAAAAACGGGGCGGCCGCCGTTCTGGCCGAAAAGCGGGAAGCGGCGGAAGCCTATGCGGCAGAACTCCCCTGCCTGATCACCGGCGACAGCAGCCTGGCCTTGGCCCGGATTGCCCGGCTCTGGCGGGAAAAAGTAAATCCGGTTCTGATCGCCGTCACAGGCTCGGTGGGGAAGACCTCCGTCCGGGATATGAGCGCCGAGGCACTCGGCGTTTCTTCTTCCGTCCATAAAAACGAGGCGAATCAAAATAATATCTACGGGGTGCCTTATACCCTCCTGGCCATGCCCGAAGACACGGAGATTGCCGTGATCGAAGCGGCCATGGACCGCCGGGGCGAACTCAGCCGGATTTCGGAGGCGACGGCGCCGGATATTGTCATGATCAATACGATCGGGACCTCGCACATCGAACGGCTGGGCTCGCGCCGGGCGATTAAAGAAGCGAAGGCGGAACTTCTGGAAAAGCTCCGTCCCGGCGGCCCGCTGGTCCTGAACGGCGAAGATCCTTTTCTGCTGGATCTGGCCGAAGAAAAATTAAGCGAAATGCCGCTGATTTTTCTGAGCAGCAAGGGCCGCTGCACGAGCCTGCAGACACCGCTGACGACGGAGGACCGGAAAATAAGCAAGGGCGCAAGCCCCGAACGGCTCAAAGAGCTGGCCCGGAAAGCCTCTGCCTATAAAGGACCCATGCGTTTCCCGGCGCTCCCGTCCGGGACGATTCTGGAAATTGAAGAACTGGAAAGCGCCGAAAGCGGCATGCGCGTCAAGCTTTCAGCCGTCCTTCCGGACGGGCAAAGGGCGTATGCCGCGGAGGCGCGTTTCGATAAGCCGGCGCTGCAGCATGCGGCCAATGTGCTCTTTGCGTATGCAGCGCTTTTGCTCTGCGAAAAACCGTTGCAGGAAGGCCTCGATGCCCTCCGCACGATGCGTTTTACGGGGAGCCGGCAGGAGATGACGCCTCTGAAAGGCGGCGGCCTCCTGATTGATGACTGCTATAATGCCAGTCCGGAATCGATGAAGGCGGCCTTTTCTCTGGTGAGCCGCCTTGCAGCCGGCGAAAAGCAATATAAAAGCATCACGGCCGTTCTGGGCGGCGTGAAGGAGCTCGGCCGCTTTGCCGGGCCCCTGCACCGGGAGATCGGCCGGGCCGCAGCCGGGGCCCCTTTTGACTGCTTTTATCTCATCGGCGAATACGCCGGCGAGATGGCGGCCGGTATCCGGGAGCGCCGCAGCGGGGCCCGGATCTGCTGTCTTGACACACAAGAAGAATTGCTGCACGCTTTAGAATCCGCCGCGCAGCCGGGGACCTTGTATCTGGTCAAGGCGTCGCGCGGCTATCAGCTGGAAAAAAGCTGTGCCCTGATTCAAAAGAAACTGGGCACGGAGACGAAAGGAGACGGACGATGCTGCCGCCGAAATTACTGATTATAATTGCGCTTGCTGCAGGCTTTATTTTGGCTGCTTTGGGCGGACGTATTATTCTGCCCCTGCTGCGCCGGGCACATACCGGGCAGGAGGTGCGTGAAGAAGGACCGAAATCGCATTATGTGAAAAGCGGCACCCCGACTTTCGGCGGGCTGATCTTTCTTCTGCCCTTTTTCCTGATCGGCATTATTTATTTGATTTACCGTTTTGATATCCGCCTCCTGCTGATGCTCCTATTCATCCTGGTCCATGCGGCCATCGGCTTTGCCGACGACTACATCAAGGTGCGGGTGAATAAGGAAGGGCTTTCGCCGAAGCAGAAGACGTATTTGCTGCTGATCGCGGAAGCTGTCTTCATTATCTTGTTTTTATACCTCCCCAAAGAACCTGTGCAGCTGATTCTGCCTTTTGGTTGGGGGAAAATTGCGGTCAGCGGAGCATGGCGGATTTTGTACGGGCTTTTTCTCCTCTTTTACTTTTACGCCTGTTCCAATGCGGTAAATATTACCGACGGCATAGACGGGCTGGCCTCTTCGGTGACGATCATTGTCTTGATTTTTATCGGGTCGACGGCTCTTTTGGATTATCAGGATATTGTCGATGAACAGACGGCGCTTCTGGCCTTTTCGCTGGCCGGGGCACTGGGCGGTTTCCTGATTTACAATTGGCACAAGGCCAAGGTCTTCATGGGTGATTTCGGTTCGCTGGCGCTGGGCGCGGCGGTGTCCTTGTTCTTTTTCACGGAATCCGTGCCCTGGGCTTTTGTTTTGAGCGGCTTTATCTATGTGGCCGAAATTTTATCGGTTTTTATTCAGGTGCAGTATTTCCGCCACACCGGCGGGAAAAGGATTTTCCGCATGTCGCCGATTCACCATCACTATGAACTGGGCGGCTGGAGCGAGGTCAGGATCGTGGCGGTTTTCTCGCTGATTACCGTTTTGGGTTCCGTACTGGCGGGCCTTACGTTCTGGCCTTGGATCGGAAGCTGACAGAGGCGGAAAGGATAGGCTAAAATAAAACGTACGGCATTTTGCAGAAGGCAAGGTGCCTTAAGGAGCCAAAGCCCCGCACGGCTTCACAAAGCGGGGGATGAAGGAAGGGACTACGATGCCGGATAACGGTCAGGTCAGAATGAACAGAAATTTAGGGCGGGTTAAAACCCCGGAACATTCAGCGGCTTCCGCGCCTGTTTCCAGGCGCCTGGTGGATGAGCCGCAGCGCGTGGATGCGGGCATTGTGATCGTCCTGGTTCTGATGCTTTGCTTCGGACTGGTGATGCTCTTCAGTGCCAGCATGTCGGCCTCGATTTCGCAGGACGGCGGCGGGACGAGTTATCTCGTGCGTCAGCTGAGTGCGAATATCCTGGGCGTCATCGCCATCTTTTTTCTGACGAAATTTAATATTAAGGCCTTTGACCGCCCGCAGATCGCGGCCTTCTTTTACTTCCTTTCGATTCTGCTTTTGTTTTTGACCTATTTTTCGGAACCGATCAACAATGCGCAGCGCTGGCTGAAGATTCCGCTTTTCGGGAACTTCCAGCCCTCGGAGCTGACGAAGATCGTGGTGGTCTATACGGTGGCCTGCTATCATTCGCATCTCAATAAGCTGCGGGCCGTGGGCCGTTTCCCGAGAGGAAAAGGCTTCAAGGGCGCGATGAAGGATGCCTGGCTGGATCTTATTCTGCCGATGCTGATTTTGCTGCTGCCCATGCTGATCGTCTTGTTTCAGCCGCACTTTTCCGGCTTCGGCATTCTGCTGATGATTGCCGTGGTCTCTTTGATTGCGGCGGGCGTGCCGCTTCGCAGCTGGCTGATTTCCATCGCACTGGCCCTCATTATTTCGGCGGCCGGACTGGGGATCTTCGCGGCTTCGGAACCGCTTATCCCGGAAGAGTACAAAGAGCAGTACACGAATTTGTTTGCCCATGTGGAGACGCGCATCAACATCTTCCAGGACAGTGAAGACGTTTCGGAAGCGGCGGTGTATCAGTCCCGGCAATCGCGCATCGCCATCGGTTCGGGCGGCCTCACCGGCGTCGGCCTCGGGCAGGGCAAGCAGAAAAACAATTATCTGCCGGAAGGGCATAATGACTATATTTTCAGTAATATCGTGGAAGAAATCGGTCTTATAGGCGGCATTGCCGTCATGGCCCTTTTCCTGATTTTCTTTATTCTCGGGCTGCGTATTACCTTCAGGGCGAGCTCTGTCTACGGGCAGATTGTCGCCGGCGGCATCACCACGCTGATCACCGTTCAGGCCTTGCTGAATCTGGCCGTCAACGTCGGCGTCATTCCTCCGACGGGGATTTCCCTGCCGTTTTTCAGCTACGGCGGTACGTCAAATCTCTTCTTCCTGATCGGCATCGGGCTTTTGCTTAATGTGTCGAAATACGGGATGCGCAAGCGTGAGGATCGCACGGGAGGCCAGTGATGGACGAACAAAATCTGGAAGCGAAAATCGAACGCAATCATGACTATATCCTTTCCGAACTTGACCCTGAAAAAGAGACACTTTTGATTGCGGCGGGCGGAACGGCAGGGCATATTAATCCGGCCCTGGCGGTCGCGGCGGAGCTTGAGGCGATGAAGCCGGAGCTGCAGCTGGTATTCTGCGGCAATATCGAAGGACCGGAATACAATCTGGTCACCCGCAGCGGGCATTATTTCTACCGGGTGGATGCCGGCCCTTTTGAAATGTCGAGTCTGAAGTTTATGCTGCGGGCGATCGGGGCATTTTTTGTCGGGCGGAAAGACAGCCGGAAAATCATGCGGGCGCTGAATGTCACAGGCGTCTTCGGCACGGGCGGCTACGTCATGGCCCCGGTGATTTCCATGGCCCGGCAGCGGCGGATCAAAACCTTTTTGCACGAGCAAAATGCCTATCCGGGCAAAAGCACCCGCAGCTTTGCCGGCGGGGCGGACTGTGTTTTTGTCAGCTATCCCGAAACGCAGGATGATTTTCCGAGGGCAAAGCGGGTCGTTTACACGGGAAATCCCGTCGCCGCAGGATTTTTCGACAAAGACCGCCGGAGCAAAGCCCGCCGAAAACTCGGCTTGTCCGAAAAGCGCCGTTATGTGGTGGCGACGGGCGGCAGCCTCGGCGCCGTGACGATCAATCATGCAATCGCCGACTTGGCCGAACGCCTGCGGCGCAATCCCTCGAGCACGCCTTATCTGATTCATCTGATCACGGGAAAGCGTTACTACAAAGAGATGCAGGCGATTTTAAAAGACTATCCGGACCTGGTGAAGGTCAGTGAATACGCCTACGATATGCCGGACCAGCTGGCGGCCGCGGACCTGGTCATCTGCCGCTCCGGAGCCGGGACCTGCGCGGAACTTGCAGCCATGGAAAAAGCAGGGATCCTGGTGCCTTATCCTTATGCCAAGGGGGATCACCAGACAAAGAATGCCGCCGCTTTTGTGGAGAACGGCGCAGCGATTTTAATCCCCGATCAAGAGATCAGCGGGATCGGCCTCAGAACGACCCTCGATGAGCTTTTCCTGCAGCCCGAAAAACTGGAGCGCATGGGGCAGGCGGCCGGCGAACTGGCCCGCCCGGATGCGGCCCGTCATATTGCCCGGGAAATTATCCGAGAAACGGAGCGTGCATGATGAGAGCTGAAGCCGATAGAAACGTCCGTTCCCGTTCGGGCAGGGGCATCTTGTTTTTCAGCCTGGTGCTGCTGATCGGCCTGATCATCGCCTTGGTAGCCGTGCTGCCGCAGTTTTATATTCAGCGCATCGAGATTGAAGGGAACCGGAGGCTCAGTGAGTCCGAGCTCATTTCTGCCTCGGGCATTGAGTCCGGCAAGCATCTTCTGCTTTATGTTTCCGGCAGCCCTTCCGAGATTCTGCAGCTGCACTACGGAGACGTCGAAAAGCGCCTTCTGGACCGCTTTCCTTATCTGGAAGCGGTGACGGTCCGGGCGGATTTTCCTTATAAAGTATCCATCGAAGCGGAAGAGCGCAGTGAGGTCGGTTTTCTGGAAGGGGAAGAAGACTATGCCGTCATCGACAGCCGCGGTATTG
>CALLQJ010000218.1 GCA_938014865.1 uncultured Fastidiosipila sp. | reverse complement strand
ACACACACTACCGCTTTAAGGACGACGCCTGGCTCCGGCAGAGAAACCGCGGCCACAATGCCCCCGTTGCTATTTATGAAATGCATCTGGGGTCCTGGCGGACGAAAGTACATGAATTAGGCGAATATTACGACGGAGAAGAAATCCTTAAGGAAGAGGACAATTGGTACTCTTACCGGGAAATTGCCGAACCCTTGGCGGAATACCTGAATGAGATGGGCTTTACCCACGTGGAAATCATGCCCCTGATGGAACATCCTCTGGACGCGTCCTGGGGCTATCAGCCGACGGGCTTTTTTGCGCCGACTTCACGCTACGGGCATCCGGATGATCTCAAGTATCTGATCGATACCCTGCATCATCACGGCATCGGGGTCATCATGGATTTTGTTCCGGTGCATTTTGCCGTAGACGGCTTCGGCCTGTCGCGCTATGACGGCACCTATTTTTATGAATACCCGCATCCGGACGTCGGCTACAGCGAGTGGGGCAGCTACAATTTCATGCACTCCAAAGGCGAAGTGGCGTCTTTCCTGATGTCCTCGGCCGCCTACTGGATTGAGATGTTTCACATTGACGGCCTGCGCTTTGATGCGGTCAGCCGCCTGATTTACTGGCACGGTGATCCGGCCCGCGGCTATATTGACCATGCCATTAATTTTCTGAAACGGCTGAACAGCGGCCTGCATGAACGCCACCCGGATATTATGCTGATTGCCGAAGATTCCACCGACTATCCGCTTGTCACGAAATCGGTGCCGGAAGGCGGACTCGGTTTTGACTACAAATGGGATATGGGCTGGATGCATGATACGCTCGACTTTTTCCGGACGGCGCCCTGGATCCGCACGGATCAGTACAATAAGATCAGTTTTTCCATGATGTATTTTTACAATGAAAACTACATCCTGCCTTTTTCCCATGATGAGGTGGTGCACGGCAAGGCGACGATCGCCCAGAAAATGTGGGGCCCTTACGAAGAGAAGTTCCCGCAGCTGCGCTCGCTTTACCTTTACATGTTTGCCCATCCCGGCAAAAAGCTGAATTTTATGGGGAACGAAATCGCCCAGCTTCGGGAGTGGGATGAAAAAAGGGAGCAGGACTGGGATATGCTCCGCTATCCGATCCATGATGCCTTCCGGCATTATTTTGCCGATATCAATCACATGTATAAAAAATATCCGCAGCTTTATGAGGGCGATTACGATCCGGAATCCTACCGCTGGATTATCGTAGACGACGGACTCGGAGTGGTTTATGCCTTCTGGCGCGGACTCGGGCGGGAAAAGATTCTCTTTTTCTTTAATTTCTCCGGGCAGGACCACAGCTATTACACCTTCTACCTGCGCGAAGCGGAAATTACGGAAGAACTGATCAATACCGACTGGGAGGAATACAACGGCACAACACCCAGGCCGCCGAAGGACAAGGCGAGCTGGTCGGCCCTCGATGACGGGCGCTACGCCCTGAGGCTGACGCCCTATACGTCCAGAGCCTTCTTAATTCGCCTCTATGACGAAGAAGACGATCAGGAGGAGGATAAAGCATGACGGATAAGGATACGGTTAAAATTATTCCCTGCCTGGATGTCAAAGACGGCAGGATTGTAAAAGGTGTAAAATTTGCCGGCTTAAAAGATGCCGGTGATCCGCTTGAAGCCGCGGCTGCCTATACGGCGGCGGGGGCGGACGAATTGGTCTTTTTGGACATCAGCGCCGGAGCGGAAGGCCGTTCGGCGGCAAGCCGCATCGTCCGGGGACTGGCGGAAACGACTGAACTGCCGATCACGGCCGGCGGCGGGATTCAGCGAATTGAGGATATTGAAAAGCTTCTGGAGGCGGGAGCGGATAAAGTCTCCGTTAATTCCGCTGCCGTGAGACAGCCCGAATTTATCCGCGAAGCCGCTCGCCGTTTCGGCAGCGGGCGCATTGTTGCCGCCGTGGATGCCGTGCGAAAGGAAGACGGCAGCTATGAAGTCACCATTGACGGCGGACATACGATGACGGGTCTGGACCCGGCAGCTTGGGCGGAAAAACTGGAAGCATTGGGGGCGGGGAGTATCCTTTTGACCTCTATGCAGCAGGACGGGACAAAATCCGGCTACGACAATACTTTAAATGCCCGGGTCTCTTCGCGTATTTCCGTCCCTCTGATTGCTTCGGGCGGCGCCGGCCGGCTCAGCGATTTTTATGATGCGGTCCGGGAAGGCGGCGCGAGCGGGCTTTTGGCCGCTTCGCTTTTCCATTTCGGCGAGGTGAAAATTCCCGAGCTCAAACGCTACCTCAGACTCCGCGGAATCAAGACGACGGAAAGCGGCACATCGCGGCAGGGCTTTTGTTTGAAATGGGAAGATCTGAAACAAAATGAATCGGGACTTGTGCCCGTGATTGTTCAGGATTTTATCAGCCATAGGGTCTTGATGCTTGCTTATATGAACGAAGAGGCGTATAAGATGACGGAGGAAAAGGGGCTGATGCATTATTACAGCCGCAGCCGGCGCTGTCTTTGGCAGAAAGGTGAAAGTTCGGGTCATATTCAGGAGCTTTTCAAAGCGTATTACGACTGTGACAAGGACACGCTGCTGTGCCTCGTGAAACAGCACGGAGCGGCTTGCCATACCGGTGAAAAATCTTGTTTTTACCGTGAACTCTGATTAAAAAGACCGGGCACGGTGCTTCGGAGCGGAGGGATTCCGGATGCTTCGGCCAAGAATCAGGCGGCGCTTTTTGCTAAGTGAAAAAGTCATTGCAAAGGATTTTCGGTGAAACAGAGGTTTTAGCACTAAGCTTTACAAAAACACTGAAAAAAGCACAAAAATCGATGCTTTTCATTGTGCTATCTATGGAAAATGGGTTTAGCAAACAAAGCTTGCTTTTATTTGTAAAATTA
>CALLQJ010000217.1 GCA_938014865.1 uncultured Fastidiosipila sp. | reverse complement strand
ACGCCTTGCGCAATGCCATGAAAGTGGATATGGCGCTGGGCGGCTCCACAAACTCGGTGCTGCACATGCTGGCGATTTCCCGGGAAGCGGGAGCGCCTTTGAGCATGAAAGAGATTTCGGAGATTACGGACAATACCCCGCAGCTTTTAAAACTGAATCCGGCCAGCCGCGATTATATTGTGGATCTGGAACGTGAAGGCGGTATTACGGCGGTCTTTGCCGAACTGGCCCGGCACGGCCTGGTAAACGCCAAGGTCAAGAGTGTTGACGGGACGATGGAAGAACGCATTGCCCGCGTAGCGCCTCCGGAAAAAGGAAGGATTCTGCACAGCGTCGAAGATCCCATCTCGCCGGACGGCGGGCTGGCCGTCCTTTACGGCAATCTGGCCGTCGACGGCGCCGTTGTTAAAAAAGGTGCGGTGCTGCCGGAAATGATGGTGCATGAGGGCCCGGCCCGTGTCTTCGAAAGTGAAGAAGAGGCGATCGAGGCCATCTTCGGCAATAAAATTGTCCCGGGCGATGTCGTCGTGATCCGCTTTGAAGGACCGGCGGGCGGTCCCGGCATGCGGGAAATGCTCAGTCCGACCAGTGCGCTGGCCGGCATGGGTCTGGACAACAGCGTGGCCCTGATTACGGACGGGCGCTTCTCCGGCGCCAGCCGTGGTGCGGCCATCGGGCATCTGAGTCCGGAAGCGATTGCCGGAGGGCTGATTGCCAAAGTGCTGGAAGGCGACCGTATCCGTATTGATATTCCTAAACGCAGCATTGAACTGCTGGTCGATGAAGAAGAATTAGAAAAGCGGGAGAATAAAAAAGCGCCCGAACGCGAAATCAGCGGTGTTCTGGCCCGTTACCGGGCCTCGGCAGGCTCTGCCGCAGAAGGAGCAGGGATGAGGCAGTCATGAACGGAGCGGAAACAGTCGTAAAATTTTTGCTGGATAAAGGCGTGGACACGGCCTTCGGTTATCCGGGCGGGCCGGTCCTGGTGCTGTATGAAGCGGTCTATAAATATAAATTCCCGCATTATCTGACCCGGCATGAGCAAGGTGCGGTCCATGCCGCCGAGGGCTATGCCAAAGTCAGCGGCAAGCCGGGTGTGGTCTTTGCGACCTCCGGCCCCGGTGCGAC
>CALLQJ010000216.1 GCA_938014865.1 uncultured Fastidiosipila sp. | reverse complement strand
AAGAAGATTTCGAGGAGCTGATTGACTTTATCCGGGAAATAAAATTCGATATGCTCGGCTGTTTTATCTTCTCTCCCGAGGAGGGGACCCGGGCGGCTTCTCTCGGCCGGCAGCTGCCGCTTGAAACAAAAGAAGAGCGCTATGATAAACTGATGTTAGTTCAGCAAGAACTGTCGCATGAGAACCTGCATCGTTTTGTCGGCCGCACCTTAGAGGTAAAGCTTGAAGATATTTCTCCGGACGGCCTTTATTATCTGGGACGTTCTGCTTTTCAGGCACCGGAGGTTGACAGCTCGATCCTTGTATTAAATCAGAAAGAAGAGGAACCGGTCATCGGCTCTTACGTTGATGTGAAAATATTAGCGGCAGAAGCCTATGAGCTGACCGGGATAATAGTATGAATTTACCGAATAAACTGACCTTTCTGCGGATCGCCCTTATTCCGCTGATGCTTATTTTTATGCTGCCGCTGCCCTTTGCGGCTGCCGCCGGCTGGAATCATTTCATCCGAAGCTACGGAATGATTATTGCCTTAATTGTATTCTGCATTGCGTCTTATACGGATCATCTGGACGGATCGATTGCCAGAAAACGCAATATTGTAACGAATCTGGGGAAGTTTTTAGACCCTATCGCGGATAAGCTTTTGATTGTCTCCGCCTTTATCGGATTAACCCAGCTCGGGCTGGTAAGCTCCTGGGTACCGGTTATTGTTTTGTTCCGGGAGTTCAGCGTGACGGGAATCAGACTTCTGGCCATAGAGCAGGGACGGGTCATTGCCGCCAGCAAACTCGGAAAGTTTAAAATGGTCACCCAGATCATTGCCGTCATTTCCCTGATGCTCAAGGATTTGTTCCTGACCCATTTTACGCATTATATTCTGCGTCAGTGCATCAGCGTCATCGCCGGAATTACAGTGACCTTTGCCGTCGTGATGACCTTGCTTTCGGGCGCTGATTATCTGAAAAGAAACATCGGGCTGCTGAAAAATTAAATAAAAACACCGGCTTTAAAGCCTTGTTTTATAAGGCCCGAATAAAAAATTTTACATATTCTGTATAATTTATTTATTTCTTATATTGACAAAGTACGCGCTTACACTTATATTCACCGTGTCTTGATTGTCGATAACCGCTGATGCGGCAAATGAGTATGAATGATAACTTTTAGGAGGTTTATCAATGACTAATGAACAGATTCTTGAGAAGATCACAGCCATTTTGGTTGACCAGCTCGGTGTAGAGCCGGATGATGTCACGACGGAGGCAAACTTCATTGACGATTTGAATGCCGACTCACTGGACATTGTCGAATTGATTATGGCGCTGGAGCAGGAGTTTGACCTGGCGATTCCGGATGAAGAAGCGGAGCGCATCGAAACCGTCGGTGACGCTGTTGATTACATCCGCAATTCCCTTGAATAGAATTTTATAAGTAAAGACATTAAAAACCGCAAGCCTCGTGTTTGCGGTTTTTTTCATTCAGGCCTTCTTTAATTTACAAAACGATCTCAAAGAAAAGCGCTGACGTGGTACAATATTGCTTATGTAAAGACTAATTCAGAATAAGGAGATTAAATTTGTCAAAACACAAGGGCGGATTTTCCGATGAGGCACTCAAATACTTTCAGGATGAAAAACTCCATTATCGATTCAAAAATCAGACCTTGCTGGAAGAGGCCCTGACCCATTCTTCTTATGCGAACGAACATAGCGACGAAGGGGTCCGGCACAATGAACGCCTGGAATTTCTGGGCGATGCCGTACTCGGCGCCGTGATTTCCAAATTGCTCTATCTCCATGATGCCGAGCTGCCCGAAGGGCGGATGACCG
This sequence comes from uncultured Fastidiosipila sp., assembly GCA_938014865.1. Lineage (GTDB taxonomy): Bacteria > Bacillota > Clostridia > Saccharofermentanales > Fastidiosipilaceae > JAAYZH01. The sequence continues at coordinate 1,147 of CALLQJ010000216.1, read as the reverse complement.
GCATTCGCTCGCTGACCGTCCGGGAAGAGAGCCTGGCGGCCGCTGCAGAGCTTTTGGATCTGACCTCTTTTATGCGTTTCGGTCAGGGAGAAGAAAGAAGTCACGGACGGCAGAAACCGTCTAATGCGGCAGATGCCATAGAAGCGGTTTTTGCCGCGGTTTTCCTGGACGGAGGCTACCGGGAAGCAGAACGTCTGATTCGCGACACCTTATCGAATATCCTGAAGTCTGCTCTGGACGGCAAACTGATTTACGATTATAAAAGCCGTCTTTACGAATATCTGCAATCTTCTGAGGTGAATCCTCAGGTTGAGTTTCTGCTCCTGAACACGGAAAGCCCCGCTCATGACCGGCGCTTTACCTGTGCGGTCAAATATCACGGAAAAACCTATCCGGCCGCCACGGCTGCCTCTAAAAAAGCTGCAGAGCAGAAGGCGGCGCATTTGTTCCTGAATGAAGTCTATGATGTATCAGGAGAAGATAAGACATAATGATTCTTAAATCGATATGCTTACAAGGTTTCAAATCATTTCCGGAACGAACACTGATCCGCTTTCATGAGGGCGTGACCGCTATTGTCGGTCCGAACGGAAGCGGCAAATCCAACGTCACGGATGCAATCCGCTGGGTGCTCGGCGAGCAGAGCATGAAGACGCTGCGCACCTCTAAGATGGAAGAATTGATTTTTTCCGGGACGCAGACCCGGCGGCCGCTTTCCTATGCGGAAGTGACCTTGACCATGGATAATTCCGACCGCAGCCTGCCTTTGGATTACGAAGAGATCCGGGTCAGCCGCCGTGTCTACCGTTCCGGTGAAAGTGAATACCTCATCAATGACAGCCGCTGCCGTCTGAAGGATATCAATGAACTTTTCCTGGATACCGGCATCGGCCGGGACGGCTATTCCATGATCGGCCAGGGCCGCGTCGATGATATTCTGAGCGGCAAAGCGGAACTGCGCCGCAAGATGCTCGACGAGGCCAGCGGGATCACCAAATACAAGCTGCGCCGCAATGATGCCGAGAAGAAACTGGCCCATACCGAACAAAATCTCATCCGCCTCAACGACATTATGCGGGAAATTGAAAAACAAAAGACACCGCTGGAACGCCAGGCCAAAAAAGCCAAGCGCTTTTTACAGCTGCAC
>CALLQJ010000215.1 GCA_938014865.1 uncultured Fastidiosipila sp. | reverse complement strand
CGTTCTCTTGAAGTACAGCGGGGAAATTACTCCTCCGCGTCTCAGTCACTATCCGTTTATAAATGCTTTCCCCGAAACCCTCTTTTCATAAGGCGCCGGGAAAAGCCCTTTTTATTAAAGTTCTGCCGCTGCTTCTTCGTCAATCAGCACCGTGACATCCGGGTGCACCTGCAGAAGCGATGCCTGGCATTCCGGAACAATGCGTCCGTTTACCATAGCGGCTACGGCGTCTGCCTTGGCGGGACCGAAGGCCAAAAGAAGAATTTTCTTCGCCTTCATAATGGAACCGGTGCCCATGCTGATCGCCTTGGTCGGGACGTCATCTTTCGACTCAAAGAAACGGGAGTTCGCCTCAATCGTTTCCTCGGTCAGATCAACGATATGCGTGGTCGGCGCAAAATGCTCGGACGGCTCATTAAAGCCGATATGGCCGTTGACGCCCAGGCCGAGAAGCTGCAGATCGATGCCGCCGTAAAGTTCGATCTTTTCTTCATAGTCATAGCATTCCTGTTCGGGGTCTTCCGCCACGCCACTCGGCACGAAAAACTGTCCCTCGGGAATATCAACAGAATCGAAAAGATTCTGCTTCATAAAGTAGTAGTAACTTTGATGATGTTCATGATCCAGACCGATATATTCATCCAGATTAAAGCTGATGACATCGGCAAAAGAGATGACCCCTTCCTCATACATCTTTACAAGATTCTGATACGTCAGGACCGGCGATCCTCCGGTCGCAAGACCTAAAACCGAATTCGGTTTCTGCAGGATCTGTGCGGCGATGATGGTCGCTGCCGCACGACTGGCGGTCTCTTTATCCTTATAAATCATTACGTTCATAAAAGACTCCTCTTTTTGGCCCTTTACAAGGCATCTTTAAACATCTATATCAGAATAGCACTAGTTTTTGAGCTCCGCAACGGTTACGCCCGCATCCCCTTCGCCGTAGGCGGCTTGCCGGAAGGAACGAATCCGGCCGTCTTTCCGCAGGAAATCCTGCACGGCTTTGCGCAGAGCGCCCGTCCCTTTCCCGTGCACAATGCGGACGCTTTCGGCCCCGGCTAAGACCGCATCGTCGATATAGCTGTCTAAGATCGCCACCCCGTCCGCCGTCCGCTCTCCGATGATATTGAGCTCCGGATTAAAGTGTGCTTTTTTTGAGTGGCGGACAGATTCTCTTCTATGTCCGCCCGTGGAGGACAGATTCTTGTTTTGGCCTTTTGCCTCAGCTTTATCGAGCGGGCGCAGGCTGTCCGCCGGCACCTCAATCTGCATTTGACCGGCCCGGATCTGCACCTGTCCTTTATTGTCCGCCGGCGTTTCGATTTTCGCTTCCAGGCCCAGAGCCGGTGCGTAGACATCATCACCGACCGACCAGTCTTTCGGCCCGCCGGGAGCGGGCTTTTGTTTGATTTCTTTCAGCGTTTCGGAAGCAATTTCCGCTTCAATGTCATTGAGTTCTCCGCGCAGCAGACCCCGGAGTGCCTGCGCATCTTCAGAAGCTGCAAAATTGCCTTGCCGCCTTTGCCGGTCCATCTCTTTGAGCAGGGCATCGACTTCGCGGGTCTGCCGCATAAGATTCTGCCGGCTTTCTTCCCTCGCCGCATCCAAAATGCCGCGCTTGCTTTCTTTTATTTTTTCTTTTTCCGCAGCCGCTTCCTTTTTCAGGGCCAGAGCTTCCGCCTTCGCTTTCTCCGCCGATTCCAAGAGCCTGGCACTTTCTGTTTCCGCCTGATCGATGCGGGACAAGACGTCTTCAAAACGGACCTGCTCGGAACTGAGCTCTTCATTTGCCCGGTCAATAATACGTTCGGGGAGTCCGAGCTTCCGGGAAATAATAAAAGCGTTGGACGTACCCGGTACGCCGATTAAAAGCTTGTAAGTCGGTTTCAAGGTCTCGGTGTCAAACTCACAAGCGGCATTTTCCACGCCTTCTCTTTGCAGCGCATAGACCTTCAGCTCTTTGTAGTGCGTTGTTGCCACGGTCACCGCGCCCGCTCGTTTAAATTCCTCAAGAATGGCGATGGCCAGTGCCGCGCCTTCGGAAGGATCGGTTCCGGCGCCGAGCTCATCGGCCAGCACCAGACTTTTTTCATTGACCAGACGGGTGATATCTACGATGTTGCGCATGTGTGAAGAAAAGGTGGAAAGGGACTGTTCGATGCTTTGTTCATCGCCGATATCGGCTAAGACATAATCAAAAACCGACATGTAAGCCGGTGCGGCCGCCGGCAGCTGCAGTCCGCTCATGGCCATAAGCGAAAGCAGCCCTACCGTCTTCAGCGAGACGGTTTTGCCGCCGGTATTAGGCCCTGTAATCAATAAGGTGCGAAAGTCTTTGCCGACCCTGATATCGATCGGCACGACCTCATTTTTCGGAATATGCGGATGCCGGGCCTGCCGGAGTCGGATATAGCCTTTTTCATTAAGATGCGGCCGGCAGCCTTTCATGCTGCGGGCCAGACTTGCCTTTGCCGTGAAAAAATCCGCCTTGGCGGCCAGATCAATATCCAGAAACAAGGCATCCGACTCCGCCGCCACCCGCCGGGTGAAGGCTTCAAGAATCCGCCGGATTTCCCGCTCTTCTTCCGCTTTGATTTCCCGGAGCTTATTGTTTTCTTCGACAACGGCCAAAGGTTCAATAAAGAGGGTCTGCCCGGACTGGGAGGTATCGTGGACAATGCCCGGAATACGGGAACGCATGCCGATTTT
>CALLQJ010000214.1 GCA_938014865.1 uncultured Fastidiosipila sp. | reverse complement strand
ATGCACCCCCTGCATGACCGGACGGAGACCTCATTTGCTTTTTCTTTTAAATCACGGATCCGCTGACTCAGCCGATCTCCCGTATTTTAATATGGTTCTTTCCGCCTTTTAATGCGGCAATCGGGCCGGCCGCGGCGGCATCGTAAATCTCGCCTAGGAGATCTTCATTTATCGTGAGCGGGCTGCCGTCCGGATTTTCAAATTCCGCATCGACAATGCGGACCCGCCCCAAATCTTCGCTTCGCAGCGGCGGATATTTCTTTTCAGCGAAATTTTCGGGCAGGGTGATGTCCAGGTAAATGCCGTCTTCTTCCCGGCTTACTTCGGCCTCCGGATCAAAATCGTCTAAAACAGCTGCCCCCTCTTCTCCGTCAAAGGCTTCTGCACCGTTGAGGTAGAGATTGTGCCGGCTGATCACCGCCTGCTCGACGGTCTCATACTCACTGTGGTCCCCGGGATAGATGGCCTTGATCTTCTCCATGTATTCGTCCCACGAGGCCGGATAGCCGTTATAAAAGGCCGTGCCCGCCTGCAGCCGGGCATCGAGGCCCGTGAAGATATTATAGAAAAAGCGCTCGTCACCGGAGTAGAATTTGGCATAGCCCTTGACTTTCGTGCTGTGCGGCAGGTGGTAAGGAGTCGAGCGGTCCATGATTTTCGTAACATACATATAGCCTAAGAAAAGATTGTGCACATAGGCACCGCCTTGGGCGTGATTGTCCATCGCATAGTCCGCGGTCAGGATATTATGATCGACCAGGTGCGGACCCGAGGTGACTTCAATAAAGAGGTCCCGGTTATTATCCAGGAAAATATTGCGGCTGACTCGCGCGCCCTGTGCCTGCCAGTCCAGCCAGACGCCCAGCGAGCAGTCATGGATGAAATTATCATGGATCGAAACATCGATGGCCGCATGCAGTTTAATGCCGGCAATTTCATGGCCGTAAAACTCACGCTTGATCGCTATATTGTAGATATGATTGTCATAAATTTCGCTGAAGACGCAGCCGAGATGGCCGACAATGCCGTTTTGTCCGCAGTCGTAAATCGTATTGTGCCGGACAATATGCGAACCGATCGTCTCTTTGCTCCAGCCTTGCCGTTCCGCCGCAAAGACCGATTCCAGCTGGTATTGATACCCCGGTTTATCCTGCCGGATCGTACGGAAATTATCGCCCGTGGAATATTCTTTGCCGAGACTTACGGCACTGCACTTGGCATGGCGGAAGATATTGTCTTCAATGATCCAGCCTTTGCTCCAGTGCGGCCCGATCAGGCCCGGCTGATCCGCCGTCGGCGGGGTCCAGGGGGTAGCCGCCTGTTCCATGGTAAAGCCGCGCACGGTAATATAGTCCCGCCCCGTTCGTTCCGGATAAAAGCAATAGGGCCGCACATTGATTTCGCTCAATTCCTTATTCGGATCGGCGCCGTGGAAATTTGCGTAGATCGTCGTGCTCTCCTCATCGCTTTCCGTATACCATAAATATTTTGTCTGCAAAACATTTTTGACCGCCGTCTCCTGCTTCGTCCAGTGATCATAGGTCGTTTCCCGTATTTTCGGATTTCTCAGCGCGTCGAGCGTTTCGGCTTCGTAAAACGACATGCCGTTCAGATAGACCTCGCCGCGGTGGCAGGTATCGGGACGATAGACCAGCCAGTCGCCCCGGATGACTTCTTTATAGGGATTAAAGTCTCCGAAGAAACACTCCGGCAGCGTGACTTTCCAGATGCTGCCCTCATAATTTTCCCACGTTGTGATGCGTTCCGAGCCTTTAATAACGACCTCTTCCCCTTCCGCTGCTTCATAGGTAATTCTGCGGTAGTCGCTGAGGCCGCCGTATTTAGGGCTTACCGCTTCCCGGTAGATCCCTTCGTGCACAATAATCGTATCGCCGGCGACGGCGAGATCCGCTGCTTTCTGAATCGTCAGAAAGGGCTGCTCTTCGCTTCCCGGATTCTTGTCCGAACCTTTTTTTGATACATGGTAAATTCTTGCCATTTAAGACTCCTTATAATGAATGAATAAATACACTGCATGCGCTCACCCAGCGAGCGGCATCCGAAGCGCTCAAAGCGCCCGAAGCGTCCGAAAGGCCGGGTTCCGCTTTTAGTCTGCAGCTCTGATTTTAATTTTATTGCGCCCGCCTCTGAGCAAAGCGATCGGGCCGGCCGGCGCTTTTTTACAGACCCGCCCTGTAAAGTCTTTGTTCAGATACAAAGGACTTCCGTCGGGATTCTCAAATTCTGCATCGACAATGCGCAGGCGGCCGAAGTCCGGCGTCGTGAGCGGCGCATACATACGCTCCCTTAAATCTTCCGGCAGACGGATGCAAAGATAAATCCCGTCCTCTTCAAGGCAGAGTTCTGCTTCGGGATCAAAGGCGGGATAAAGCCTTGCATTCTCTTCCTCTTCAAACGCCTCCGCCCCGTTCAGATAAAGATTATCCTCGATGTAAACCGGCTGCTCTATGCTTTCATATTCGACATGGTCTCCCGGATAAATGCCGCGGACCTTTTCCATATAGGCTTCCCACGAGGAAGGATAGCCGTCATACGCCGCCGTGCCGCAGCTTTCTCCGCTCTTCGGCGCGGCAAAGATATTCCGGAAAAAGCGTTCATCTCCCGAATAAAACTTGGCATAGCCTTTGACTTTCGTGCTGTGCGGCAGATGGTAGGGCGTCGAACGATCCATGATTTTGCGGGAGTGCATCCGGCCCAAAATCAGATTATGGACATAAGCACCGCCTTGGGCGTGGTTTTCAATCGCATCTTCCGAGGCAAAGATATTGTGATCGACCAGGTGCGGGCCCGAGGTCACTTCAACATAAAAATCCCGTGCATTTTCCGCAAAGAGATTCCGGCTGATGCGGGCGCCTTGCGCCTGCCAGTCCAGCCATAAGCCGAGGGTAGCGTCATGGATGAAATTATCCGAAATGCTTACATCGATCGCGGCATGCAGCTTGATGCCGGCAATCTCGTAGCCGAAAAACTCCCGTTTAATGCCGATATTGTAAATATGATTATCATAGATTTCGCTGAAAACGCAGCCCAGATGACCGACAATGCCGTTCTGCCCGCAGTCGTAAATGGTATTGCGGCGCACGATATGAGAGCCGATCCTCTCCTTGCTCCAGCCCTGCCGCTCCGCCGTAAAGACCGATTCCAGCTGATACTGATAGCCCGGCTTATCCCGGCGCTCCGTCTTGAAGTTATCGCCGGTCGAATATTCTTTTCCCAGGCTCACGGCACTGCATTTCGCATGGCGGAAGGTATTGTCTTCAATGATCCAGCCCTTGCTCCAGTGCGGCCCGATCAGGCCCGGCTGATCCGCCGTCGGCGGCACCCAGGGCGTCGCCGCCTGCTCCATGGTAAAGCCGCGGACGGTGATATAATCCCGCCTGGTCTTTTCCGGATAAAAGCAATACGGGCGCACATTGATTTCCGTTAATTCTTTATTAGGATCACGCCCGTGAAAATTGGCGTAAATCGTCGTGCTGTCCGCCGTACAGTCCGCGTACCAGAGATAGCGGGTCTGTTCGGGATTTTTCACCCCGCAGGTCCGGCCGGTCCTGTGATCAAACATGCTTTCGCGGATCGGCGGATTTTTTAAAGCTTCTAAGTCCTCCGCCTCATAAAAGGACATCCCGTTTAAATAGACATCGCCGCGATGCCGGATATCTGCTTTATAGACCAGCCAGTCCCCGCGCAGCACTTCCCGGTAAGGATTGAAGCCTCCGAAAAAAGACTCCGGAAGCGTTACCTTCCAGATACTTCCTTCATAAGGCTCCCAATCCCTGATGCGTTCAGAGCCTTTGATGACGACCTTTTCACCCGGAGCCGCTTCATAAGTAATGCGCCGGTACGGGCTGAGCCCTCCGAAACGGTCGCCGGAGGGATTACCTTTTTTCAATTCCGTGAAAAAGGTGAGGGTGCGCTGA
>CALLQJ010000213.1 GCA_938014865.1 uncultured Fastidiosipila sp. | reverse complement strand
TGCGCCAGCACGCTTTCTGCCGTAAACCCGTACTTTTCAAAAAGATCGGCCGCCGGTGCGGAGGCGCCGAATTGATCGAGGCCTAAGCAATAGCCGTCCGGACCGACATAGCGGCGCCAGGGCATGGTCACGCCGGCTTCGATCGAAAGACGCTTTGTGACCGCCTTCGGGAGCACCGATTCTTTGTAGGCCTCGTCTTGCGCTTCGAAGGCTTCCATCGAGGGCATGGAGACCAGGCGGACGGATTTGCCGTCTTCCGCCAGCTTCTTATAAGCATCGCGGGCAATCTTCATTTCGGAACCCGACGCCATAATGATCAGTTCCGGCTTATTGTCCCGGACCTCGTTTTCAGCCATGATGTAAGCCCCCTTCATGGCCTTTTTCATATCGCTGTGCTCATAAAGCGGCAGGCCCTGCCGGCTCAGGGCAAGAACCGTCGGTCCTTCCCGGTACCAATTGGCATAAGCTGCCGCCGTTTCACGGCCGTCCGCGGGACGCCAGAACCAGAGTTCCGGAATAGCCCGGAGTGCGGCATAATGCTCCACCGGCTGATGCGTTTCGCCGTCTTCGCCGACGCCGATGCTGTCATGGGTCATAACAAAGACCGTGGGGATCTTCATCAGCGCCGCCATCCGGATCGCATAGCGCATGTAGTCACTGAAGACCAGGAAGGTCGCACAGTAGCTATGGAGGCCCGATAAGGTCAGGCCGTTGGCGATGGCACCCATCGCATGTTCGCGGACACCGTAATGAATGTTTTTGCCGCTGAAGTCATCGGCTGAAATCCAGCCGGAATCTTTTACTTCGGTTTTATTGGAGGACGCCAGATCCGCGGAACCGCCGATCAGGAAGGGGTCGACCGCACTCCAGCGGTTCAGGCAGGTCCCGGAAGTCTGCCGGGTGGCCATGCCTTCGTCAAAGTCCGAAAAGCCTTCGAGATCGCCTAAGTATATGACCATGCCGTCCAGGTAGTTTTTCAGAAGCTCGCCCTTCTCACCCTGCGTGGCGATATAATCCTCTGCCAGTTTCTGCCAGGCTTTTTCTTCTTCGGCACAAGCGCTCTTCAAATGACGCGTATAGTCCAGGACATCCTCGGAGACAAAGAAATCCTCTTCGGGATCCAGGCCGAGGTTCTTTTTAGTTTCATAGACGCCTTCTTCGCCCAGGGGCGCACCGTGAGCCTTTTCACTGTCGGCGGCCGGCGACTTATAGCCGATGATGGTCTTGACTTCGATGAGAGAAGGTTTCTTCGTTTCTTTTTTAGCCGCTTCAATGGCTTCGGAAACCGCTTCGGTATCTGTCCCGTCTTCCACCGTCTGAACGTGCCAGCCGTAGGCTTCATAACGCTTCGCCACATCTTCGGTAAAGGCGATGTCGGTATGGCCTTCGATGGTCACGCGGTTGGAGTCATAGAGTACAATCAGGCGGCCCAGGCCGAGATTGCCGGCAAAACTCGACGCTTCCGCCGAAATGCCTTCCATCATGCAGCCGTCTCCGGCGAGCACGTAGGTGTAGTGGTCAAAGATTTTGTAGTCCGGGGTATTAAACATAGCCGCCAGGTGCCGTTCGGCCAGCGCCATGCCGACCGCGGATGCGAGCCCCTGACCGAGGGGACCGGTGGTCATTTCCACGCCGTGCTCCGGATCATAATCCGGGTGTCCCGGGGTGATGCTGTCCAGCTGGCGGAAATTTTTAAGATCGTCCAGGGTATAGCCATAGCCGAAAAGATAGCCCAAGGCATACTGCATGGCCGAGGCATGGCCGGCACTCAGGACAAAACGGTCACGATCGGCCCAGCGCGGGTTCTCGGGATTAAACTTCATGTGTTCGGCCCAGAGTTCAAAAATCATGGGCATCGATCCTAAAGGTTTGCCGGGATGGCCGGAATTCGCTTTCTGCACCTGGTCGATGGCCAGTCCGCGGGCCTGATTAATGGCCTTCTGTTTTAAATCCTTTGTCATATGAGATCTGTCCTCCTGTATTTTTTAAATGCTCTCGAGAGCTCCTTCCGATCGGATCGGAAATTTCTGAAAAATCGCTTGTTCACTATTTTAACCTAGCACGAAGCAGGCGTGCGTGACATATAAAAAATGCGGGAAATCCGGCAAATCTTGTGCTTTTGCGCAAATAAGCTGTTTTGCCCGCCCGAAGACAGCAAAAAAGCGCCGCGAAAGCGCTGTTTTGCCGTTAGAAATTATTTTTAGTTCTGCCCGTAATAGGCGCCGGGGCCGTGCTTTCGCATATAATGCTTATCCAATAGACCTTGCTCGATCCGCTTGACGTCGGGATTAATCTCTTCGGTCTGCATGGCCATTGCCGCACATTCTTCCAGGACTTTGGCATGGTAAACGGCCTCGGCCGCATCCTTGCCCCAGCTGAAGGGCCCGTGTCCCGCCACCAGAACAGCCGGCACGGCTTCAGGATCGATTTCCTTTTCTTTAAAAGTTTCGGCGATGACCAAGCCGGTATTTTTCTCGTAGTCTTTCGCCATCTCCTCATCCGTCAGCTTTCTTGTGCAGGGCACATCGCCGTAAAAATAATCCGCATGGGTGGTCCCGTACGCCGGCAGGGCGCGTCCCGCCTGTGCCCAGCTCACCGCATTTCTTGAATGCGTGTGGACAATGCCCCCTATCTCGGGAAAAGCCCGGTAAAGTTCTAAGTGTGTGGCGGTGTCGCTCGACGGGCGCAGCAGGCCTTCCACGACGTCCCCGGTTTCCAGAGAAACGATCACGATGTCTTCCGGATGAAGTTCTTCGTAATCCACGCCGCTCGGTTTAATGGCCATGACATTTTCCCCCCGGTCTGCCTCACTGACATTGCCCCAGGTAAAAATCACCAGATCGAGCGCCGGCAGCCGCATATTGGCCTCCCAGACACGTTTTTTCAAATCGATATAGCCCATTTTCTCCTCCACACTTACATTTTTCTAAATTATGTATCACTTAGAAGTCTAAACGCCCTTTAAATTTTTTACAAGATGGATGTAAAAGGTACGTTGGGTTCTTCTTCAAAGCAATCTTCAAAGCCACGTCTGTAATGGTATTCAATTAAATCTTTATCCTGCGGCCACGTGTACTTTCCTCCGACATCCCAGATAAACGGATGGAATTTGTATTGAAGTGCATTTTTCTTATATTCATAAAGCAATAATATTTCTTTGGGATCTGCTTTAAAGTTCGTCCATACATCATAATGAACAGGTATGACTACTTGACATTGCAAAGCTTCAGCCATTCGAAGAATATCTACCGACGTCATTTTATCTTGACATCCGGCAGGATTTTCTCCATAAGATCCAAATGCAATATCTATATCATATTTTTTCCCGATTTCTGCGTATCGAATTGAATAATGTGAATCACCACTGTGATAAACTGAACAATTTGGAAATTCAAAGAGATAATTGACGGCTTTTTCATCCATATTACTTGGGCAAACGCCTTCTAAATCCTCGCCGACCTCTGTAGTAACCAAACATGTTCTGTCATAAGAATCCAGTACATGAATTTTTGTATCTTTGATGGTAATTACGTCTCCGGGTTTAACCAATTTTAATCGTTCTTCGGGAACGCCCCAAGCTTTCCATTTTTTTATACATTCTTTCGGTCCGATAAAAGGTACATCCGAATCGCAATTGTCCAATACAGCTTTTGCAAAAAACGGATCAATATGGTCATTATGATAGTGCGTTGATAAAACAGCATCGACCTGAGTAACCGCGAAGGGATCATATACTATCGGATAAGCTCTTCTGTTAGGCTGAAGCTTTTTCACTCCCATCATATTCCTCATTTGATGATAGGGTTTCATGTCAGCAACTTTTTGAGTCCTTTTACCGTTTCCGAACCATAGATCAATGGCAATATTTGTATTATTTTCGGTTTTAAACCACATGCCTACGCAGCCGATCCACCACATTGCCAAACTGCCTTTTTCAACAACCGTGTTATCAATTTCCTCATTCAGCCAAGTTCCCCACTCAGGGAAAGCCCCCAGGATCCATTTTTCTCTCGTAATTTCATCAATTTTTGACATAATAACCTCTTTCTAATTCTATTAAACCAAACCATAAGATTTGTTATTTTAATTTATAAAGTGCTACTTCATTAGTTTCTCGATTGGTCGCAACTATAAAATCCTGCCCGTCAATATTGTATGCAAGAACATTCGCCGGACCTCTATCGTGATCTAAAATTGTAAATTCAATTTTATTCGTTGAATCATTCCAGCTTGCCAGCATCAGATCTCTATCACCTCCCCTATGTCCAAGGATAAAGCTTGCTTTGTTTTTAATTTCACCTGCCCATAAGGCATGCAGGAAAGGTAAGTCTTCAGAATGATGGTAAAAAGCTTCCAAACCGTCTTTACTTTCTTTATAAAAAGATAAATCACTACCGTGAAACGGCGAAAAAATCATATACTCGTTTTTCCCGTCACCGTCTATATCAATCGCACGTACATCACTTGTCGGTCTGTCTAATATCTTTTTAATTTGCCATTGCGCTTCTTCCTCATTTGGCGGACTTACCTTAAACAGACCATTCTCTGCACCTATCAAACTGCAGACTTTTCCATCTTTTTCGAAACGGCCGTAGCCATGATTTTTCAAAAGTCCGTCTTGAAGAAGATCAAATTCCATAGGATTGCCTGCATCCGCATCATAAGCATCGAAGCTTTCAGGTAATTCTCTTACCCAAATCTTACCGGGGTATCGCCAATCATCTTTGTATTTATGATCTGACTTTATTGTGCAAGCAATGATGTAGTATTTATTGCCGCCCGGTATAATGTCAAATCGATGAATATACGGCATTTGACAAAGCGTCTTGATTCTCCACGTATGTTTCTCTTTTAATGAATTTACTTTTTTACCCGTATTATCAATCGGTTCAGCAATTACTATCTTTGCCTCAGAAGAGTTATTAGGAGAATAAAATTTTTGTGTTGAAAGAAAAGCCCCGTTCCCGTTAGGAATCTGAACCATTGTCATGACACCGCCGGGTTCAGTCCATATGGTTTCAATAGGATTCCCTTCAATATCAAATCTGCGGCAATCTCCCTCTTTTTCAGTAGCTACTAAAAAGGATTTTTCTCCTCCCGATTCTAATAAACAAATCGCATAGCATTTATTCATTCTTGCAATTACTTTTTTATCAACTTTAATCATAATAAATACTCCTTACAGAATTAACGACTTCGGCTAAATCCTTCTTCAATTTTTTCTCTTAAAAATTCACCTGCGAAGAATAAATCTTGCTCCCAGTCTTCCTGACCTACATACCAAAACTCACCCACAAAAGAGCGAACGCCCAAATCCTTCAATTGAGCAATATTCTTTGCGAATTCAGTATGTCCTTTTCCGAATGGCACTTCTCGGTATTCTCCCTCTCGTGTTTCTTTTAAATGGGCCGCAAAAATATGTCCTCTTCCTGTTTCCAGATCATCATTTACCGTATGATCATATTTTTTTGCAGCATTCGATAAGTTCCCAATATCCGGATAGACTCCCAGCCATGGGCTGGATATTTTATCAACGAAATGCATTGCTTTTTGAACGGTATCCATAAAAGGTGTTTCCATTGTCTCAAAAGCTAAAACCACTTCTCGCGCCGATGCGTATTCGACCAATTTCACTAAGTTATTCACGAATTGTTCTTTCGTCTCTGAACTACTGTCCTCATAGTAAACGTCATAGCCGGCCAGTTGTATCAAGCGAACACCCAGATCAGAAGCCAGATCAATAGCCTCATACCCGATGTTTAAGCTTTGCTGTCGTTTCTTAGTATCATTACTTCCAAGCGGAAATTTTCTATGGCCCGAAAGACAGATTGAGCGGATCGGAATACCGATTGTTTTGGAAATATTTACTAATTCTAAACGTTTATCCAGCGGCCACTTGAGTCGCTCCAATCGATAGTCACTTTCATCAATGCTCAATTCGATAAAGTCAAAACCTGCTTTTTTAGCAAGCTTAAAACGCTGTTCCCAGGAAACTTCCTGCGGAATAGCTTTTTCATATAATCCTAATTGATAAGTCATAATATGCTCCTGTAAAATCTAAAACTGACGGTATCTGTATGTCTTAAATTCTCTGAAATACCGATGTTATTTATTTCGTCATTTTTCTATGTTCGTTATATGATTTTCTGATTTTGCCCGGATATACCGATCCAGCACCATACTGTATTTTTCAGCTTCCTCAGACGAAGCGTTGATTCTTTCTGTATCAACAAGAGGATTGATTCTCTTTTTTACTTCTTTATGTGAATGATCGATTCCTAATGCAACACATCCGGACATAAATGCACCATAGATGCTGGATTCATATTCAATAGGTTTTATAAGCGGAATATTCAATAGAGCAGCCAGAGAATCATTAAACTTTTTATTATTTGTGAGCCCTCCGGCAATGGATACTTTGCTTGCTTTTATCTTGACAACGCTTTCTAAAAGCCGTACCAAATCTGTTAACTCACAAGCTATTGCCTCAAGACAGGCAGAACTTATCTCGGCTCTCGTTGAACTTAAAGTCAAACCCATAATATCTGCACTTTTATAAGGTGACCAAGTCGGAGAACCTGAGCCCTGGAAAAAGGGCAGTATAACAATACCGTTTGAACCTATTTCGACTGTCTCCATTTCTTTATCTATTTCAGCGTATGAACAAGCCGGATAAAGCAGTTTTCGAAAAAAATCAAAAGCACAGCCACAAGCTAACATCGTACCTTCTACAACATAATATCCGGGGATTCCGGAAACGTTGATCGTGCATCCTCTTGCATTTTCAGGTAAGTTCGAAGAAAGTGTCATCGCATAACCGCCGGTTCCTGCAGTAATTTCAAAATCACCTTCCTCCACCATTCCGAGTCCTAATGCTGAACACTGTTGATCTCCGCCCGCAGTAATTAACGGTAAGCGGCCGGGCAGATTCCAACGCTCAACCCACTTCGGAAGAATCTCGCCGACGACAGAAGCAGGCGGAACTATTTCACTTAGTTTTTTACGATCCAGCCCCCAGGTTTCAAGCAAGTAATCTGACCAATCTAAGCGCTTTATGTCAAAGAGCAAGGAACGACTCGCATAAGTCTGGTCAATTTTTATCTCTCCTGTTAAGCCGTAGATTAAGTACTCGGCAGGACTTAATAGTTTATAGGCGCGTTCATAAATTTCAGGTTCATTCTCTTTTAGCCACAGCATTTTAGGTCCGGAATACGCCGTATTAACATGAGAACCTGTAATGGATTGAATTTCAGGATAGTCATCCTTTAATCTTTCACAAACCTGTATATGCCGCCTGTCCTGCCACATGAGCGCAGGCCTCAACGCCTTTCCCGTGCTATCAACAGGAATAAGCGAAGAACGCTGTGCAGTCAGCACAATCCCCAGAACTTTCTCAAAGCCATTATTTACCCCTGACACATTTTTCAATATTTCATCTAAAGATTTCAGCCAGATCTCCGGATCTTGTTCTATGTGCGTTTCATCAAGATATTCAGGCCTGTAACATTTTTGTTGATGCCATATAACTTCTCCATTTATGCCCATCTCAAAAACACGAACACTGGAAGTTCCTAAATCAACGATTAGCAGACTGTTATGTTTCATTTTCTCAACCCTTATTCGGACCATATAACGGCCAGTCACCGTTCGCTTCGCCATATCCGAAAATCACATCTGCAGCATTCAAAAAAGCTGCAGGTGCCATTGAAAAAGTAATCAGAACATTATTTGCTTTACTTGGTATACTCAAGGTTTCATAGGGTGTATTTGTGACAAAGATAAAACATTTTTGAGGAAAGCGATCTAAAAGCTCATTTAAATAATCTAAATTTTTTCTGTTACCTCTCAAGAAATATGAGGTCATAATGATCGTGTCATGTTTGTCGACCAGTCTTTCAATATTAGTTTTATCTGCTTCGTCATATACAAAATCTGTTTCAAGATAATGTACATAAGGATTATGAGTTTGTAATCTTTCATAAAACTGTCCGGAATGCCAGCTGATTAAATTGTAGTGTTTGATCTTTTGTTCAATCACCAAAACGGATTGATCATCTGCAGATAAGGGTAAGTCATTTGATTTATATATATATAAAGATTCTTTTGCCACCTCATCAGCTAGTTCAGAAAAACGTGCATCACAAATAACTGTGTCCGGATCAGGGGCTGCTTGATCCTCTTCATCAAACAAGCCGTAATCCATCTTAAGTTTTAGTATTCTGCCTATTTTTTGATCCACAAATTCTTCTTTTAATCTTCCGTCTTTTATAGCTTTCAGAATTGCCTCAAATGTTTCGCCCACAAGATTCGTTTCAGCTTTCATCAAAACTAAATCTGCCCCTGCTTCTAAGGCCATAACACAACCTTCAGGAACTCCGTATTCTTTTACAATGGCAGCCATAGTCATAGAATCAGAGGTAACAACGCCATCAAAACCCATTTTGCCGCGTAATAATTCATGAATGATCTTATGAGAAAAAGTTGCCATTCTTTCCGGATCAAGTGAATCGTAGACTGAGTGTGCGATCATGACAGCCGGCAAAACATTGTCTTCAAACAACTTGAAATAAGGATATAAATCGCGTTTTTTCAGATCCTGAAGATCTGCTTCAATGCGCGGTTCTGAAAAATGGGCATCTACATGCGAACTGCCTCTTCCCGGAAAGTGTTTGCCGGTCGTGATGATACCTGCATCTTTAAAACCTCGGCAAGTTTCTTTTGCATAAATATATACATCTTCAGCTTTATCTGAATAGGAACGATTGTATATTTCCGGATTATTAGGATTTGAATTTACATCTAATACAGGTGAATGAATCCAGTTGATTCCCATTGACTTCAACTGCTTACCTTGAGCCAGTGCTATTTCATATGCTCGACTTGGTTTGCCGGTCGCTCGAATCCCCATAGGCTTAGGAAAATAGACCATCTCATTAAAAAGAGGATCCGTTGAAGTCCCGCCTTCCATATCAGTACTGAAATGAAGAGGTATACCTGATTTTCTGTTCCTGGCTTCTCGCTGTAAATCTCGTAAAACATTTCTATAGTACGAAGGTTTACACACGGGAGATCTCTTACTGTACTTTATGCCGGAAAAATCTCCGATGTCCATAATTGCTTTGCCCGATTTGGGATCAACGTAAGAGCCAAAATTACGGACCTCCGGAGATAAGCGCAGTCCTCCGCAGTGATATTTGTTTATATATTCATACACATTGTTTTTAGGTACAACACCTGCGAATCCAAGTGTCATCATGGCACCTGTTTTCTCTTCAATGCTCATCGATT
>CALLQJ010000212.1 GCA_938014865.1 uncultured Fastidiosipila sp. | reverse complement strand
TTATGACAGCGGGATCTGCCGCTCAAAGGAAAATCTCAATATTCCGTTTACGCTTAATAAAGCGCCGTCGCCTGAAAGGGCCCTTTACCTGCGGCTTCTGCTCTGCGATGAAAAAGGCGTATGGCAGGACGCGGGGACGAGCCGCTTTGTCATGGCGCCGGAACGATTTGAGGCCGCGTGGATTTGGAGCAAGGAAAAGACCGGGCCGAATCAGATTACAGCCTTCCGCCGCCGCTTCTTTTTGCCGGAAGCGCCTTCGGAAGCGTATTTTTATGTCTCGGCGCATAATCACTTTGAACTCAAGCTGAACGGCAAACGATTAGGCGGCTTTGCGTCGCCCGTGCCGAGCCATCCCGGGAAAAATAAATTATATACGGCGTATGATGCCGCGCCCTATCTCAAGCAAGGCGAGAATCTTCTGGAGGCCGATGTCCTTTATTTAGGCGGCAGCGGACAGAATTACGTAAACGGCAGCCCCGGATTTTTCCTGGAAGGCTTTGTCCGCACGGGAAACGCGTGCATCCGCATCAAAAGCTCCGAGGATTGGCTTTGTGCCGGCAGCACGGCGTATCAAAACGGGATGCCCTTTCAGCAGAAGCGCCGGATTTCGCCCGTTATTTCCTATGATGCCCGCCTCACGGAGGAGCAAATAGAATGGCAAAAGGCCCGGGCCGTTCCCGCCCCCTGTCCGCCGGAGGCCTTCCGCCGTCAGATGGTGCCGGAAGGCGCCGCCGAGTATGCGATTATCCCGCGTCTCATCCGGCAGGAAGAAGGACTCGCGGTCTTTGATGCCGGCTCGGTCATCAGCGGCCGGGTAAGGCTTCAGCTGCGGGAAAAAGCGGGGCGAGAGCTCCGTATCCGCTATTCGGAAAACTTGGATGAAAACGGCCGGGTCGGGCATAATGTCGCCAATGAAAAAAGCGCGCATTATTACGATCTTTATACCGCTGCGGGCAGGGGGGAAGAATGCTTTGCCCCGCCTTTCACCTATAAGGCCTTTCGTTACTATGAGATTACGGGACAAGAGAAGCGCCTTCGCCCGGAGGACGCCGCGGCCGAGGTCATGCACACGGCCCTGCGGGAGCGCGGCTCTTTCTTTTGCAGCCGGCCGCTTTTAAACCGTATTTTTTCGGCCTGCATGCAGACGCAGAAAAACAATGCCTTAGGCCAGCTGACGGACTGTCCCCACAGAGAGCAGGCCCAGTATCTGGCGGATGCGGACCTTCAGGCCGAAAGCCTTCTGTACTTTTTTGATGCGGCCCCTATGGCGGAAAAAGTATTAGGAGATTTCGCGGATGCCCAATTTGAAGACGGAACCTTTCCCTTTGTCTTTCCGGGAAATTACGAGCAGGAAGAATTTTCCTTAAAGATCCCCGAGTGGGACCTTCATTACGGGACGCTCCTGGAAAAGCTTTTTTTCCTGACAGGCGATCTTCGTTATCTTGAACGCTACTTCCCCGCCTTCCGGGCCATGCTGGCGCATTATCTTGCCCTGCGGGATCCGGAAACGGGACTTCCGGAAAAATCTCAGGACTGGCACATCAGCGACTGGCCCTATCCCGAGACCGATCACAGCGGGCGCTTCCTGAGTGCGCAGAATATAAAAATTTATAAAGATCTGCTGCTGGCCGCAAAGATGGCAGAGCGTCTGGGCCGAAACGACGAGGCCCGGCGTTACTGGCGTGAGGCGGCCGCGTATAAAAGGGCTCTGCGCGAAGTGCTCTTCGATCCCGAAACAAGGCTTTTTGCCGACAGCAGCGGCTCTTCACAAAAGACGACGGGGATCAATGCCCTGGCGCTGGAAAACGGCCTCTTTGCGGCGGAAGAAATCCCGCAGGTGCTTCGTTTCTTGTCGACGGCCCCCTTTACAAGCAGTACCCTGCTGAGCCTGAACCTGCTCCGGGTCCTTTTTGAATACGGGAGGCAGGATGCCGCATACGCCCTCCTGAACCGGCCCTTCGGGCGCGGCTGGGGCCGCATGGTCAGCCGGGGGTGCACGATCTGGGAAGGCTTTGAGGACCGGGACAGCCATTCGCATGCCTGGAATGCCTACCCGGCGAGGCTTTTTGCCGAATACCTCGCCGGAATAAGGGCGGCGGAAGCGGGCTTTTGCCGCTGTGAAATCAAAGCCTTTCTCCCGCCGGGACTCGATCAGATCCGCTGCGCCGTGACGACGCCTCAGGGCATTATAGAAACGGATTGGCAGAAGATCGCGGGCCGCTTTCAGCTGGATATTAAGATTCCTTACGGCGTCACGGCCGATGTCTTTTACCCCTTGGAAAAAGCGGGTGCTTACCGTTTCAAAAGCAGGCTGGAGGCGGGTGCTTACCGCATTATTTTTTAAAAGTTTCAAGTGAAATAAAAGCCGGTAAACGGGCTTTTTTTAGACAATTTATAAAAATTTTCCGGGCGCCTTTAAGCTTTTTTCAGGACAGATCGAGGCTTTGGGCGCTGCTTATTGTCAAATTGATAAATTTGTGGCTTAATGAAGTGAGTCTGAGGCAAGAGGCGGCACGAGCCCCCTCCGGCCGAAGTCTTTTTACCTTTTATTCTAAACCGTAACCTGCCGAGGGCTGAAGACGGAGTCGGGATGATCCTCCTTTCTCCATTTGCAGCAGCGGTACGTGAAGGAGAAGAGTCTATGCCATATCGTGTGGCCGTTTTGGCCATCATCGTTCAGGATCCTGCATCGATTGCGGACCTGAACCGCTTACTCCATGACTACGCGCCCTATATTGTGGGACGGCTGGGTCTGCCTTACCGGCAGCGCAAAATCAGCGTGATCAGCATTGTGCTGGATGCGCCTCAGGACGTCATTAACGCCCTCTCCGGTCAGGTGGGAAGACTGCCCGGCATCTCCTCAAAAACCGCCTATTCCGATGTGTCGTTCAGCCGCCCGGCAGCAGCCGGCGAGGCAGAAGCTTCGGCATTTTGTTTTGGGAAAGAAGAGGCTGCGGATGACGAGCACTGAGCTTGTCGATAAGCTTTTTGCCGCAGGCGATCTTGAAGACCGTGAATTTCTGCAGCTCTTAGAAGACGATGACCCGGCGCTTTTAGACTATCTGGGAGAGGCAGCGGGAAGCCAAGCCCGCGCCGTCTTTTCGGCTCAGATTTTTATCCGGGGCCTGATTGAAATTTCCAATATCTGTCTTCGGGACTGCTATTACTGCGGCATCCGGAAAAGCAACCGGAAAGCCTCGCGCTACCGTCTGACGAAGGAGGAAATTCTCGGCGCCGCGGAATACGGCTACCGCGCGGGGTTCAGGACCTTTGTTCTGCAGGGCGGCGAGGACCCTTATTGGACGGATGAAAGACTTTGTCCTTTGATTTCCGAAATGCGCGCTTCTTTTCCCGAAGCGGCCGTGACTTTGTCTTTAGGGGAACGCAGCCCGGAAAGTTACCGGCGGCTTAAAGCAGCGGGAGCCGAACGCTATCTGCTGCGGCATGAAACCGCGGATCCCGGACATTTTGCCCGGCTTCATCCGCCGGCTCAGACCTTGGCACATCGCTTAAAATGTCTTGACGAACTGCGGGCGCTCGGCTGGCAGAGCGGCTGCGGCTTTATGGTCGGCAGCCCGGGCCAAAGTGCCCGCACCCTTCTGCAGGACCTTCGCTATATACAGGCTTTCCGTCCGCATATGGTCGGAATCGGACCTTTTATTCCGCATCCTCAGACGCCCCTGGGCCGTTACCCGCCCGGGAGCCTGAAGGATACCCTGAAGCTTTTGGCCCTGATCCGCCTGATCGATCCTTATCTGCTGCTGCCGGCTACTACGGCGCTGGCGACGATTGATCCGGCGGGACGGCAGAAGGGGATTCTGGCCGGTGCCAATGTGGTGATGCCCAATCTTTCGCCGCCCGGCGTCAGGGCTAAATATGATCTTTATGAGCATAAGAAAAGCGACGGGGCGGAAGCGGCGGAGCATCTGGATAAATTAGCCGAAGAATTAGCAGAGATTGCGTATTCCATTAATTTCGGGCGAGGCGACTCACCCCTTTACGAGAAGGAGAAGAAACTATATGTATAAGTATGATCCGAAATCAAGAAAAGCAGAAGAATTTATCAATCATGAGGAGATTTTAGAAAGCCTCAAATTCGCGGATGAGAAAAAAGACGACAAAGCCTATCTGCGCAGCCTTTTGAAAAAGGCCGAGACGATGAAAGGGCTCAGCCACCGGGAAGCGTCGGTGCTTTTGGTCTGCGAAGATCCGGAGATTGTCGAAGAGATGTATGACCTGGCCCGGCGGATCAAGCTGGACATTTACGGCCGCCGGATCGTGATGTTTGCCCCGCTTTACCTCTCGAATTACTGCATCAATCACTGTGTCTACTGCCCCTACCATCAGCAGAATAAAACCATTGCAAGGCGCAAGCTGACGCAGGAAGAAATCGTGAAAGAAGTGACGGCGCTGCAGGATATGGGCCATAAACGCCTGGCGCTTGAGACGGGCGAAGATCCGGTGAATAACC
Source organism: uncultured Fastidiosipila sp. (assembly GCA_938014865.1). Classification (GTDB taxonomy): domain Bacteria; phylum Bacillota; class Clostridia; order Saccharofermentanales; family Fastidiosipilaceae; genus JAAYZH01. The sequence continues at coordinate 890 of CALLQJ010000212.1, read as the reverse complement.
CGATCGAATATGTGCTCGAAAGCATTGACACCATCTATTCCATTAAGCATAAAAACGGCGCCATCCGCCGCGTCAACGTGAATATCGCCGCTACGACGGTGGAAAATTACAAGAAGCTGAAAGCGGCCGGCATCGGCACCTATGTGCTCTTCCAGGAGACCTATCATAAGGAAAGCTATGAGAAGCTGCATCCGGCGGGCCCCAAGCATAATTATGCCTATCATACCGAAGCGATGGACCGGGCCATGGAAGGCGGCATTGATGACGTCGGCATCGGCGTGCTCTTCGGCCTCGAGCGTTACCGCTATGAAATGGCCGGCTTGCTGATGCATGCCGAGCATCTGGAGGCGGCCTTCGGGGTCGGGCCTCATACCATTTCCGTGCCGCGGATCAAACGGGCGGCGGATATTGATCCCTCGACCTTCGATAACGGCATTTCCGATGACACCTTCGCGAAAATCTGTGCGGTCATCCGTCTGGCCGTGCCCTATACCGGCATGATTATTTCCACCCGTGAAAGCGAAAACGTCAGAGCCCGCGTCCTGCCCCTGGGCGTCTCCCAGATCAGCGGGGCGTCGAGAACCTCCGTCGGCGGCTATACCAAAAAGATCCGTCCGTCGGATACCGAGCAGTTTGACGTTTCCGATCAGCGCAGCCTGGACGAGGTGGTCAGATGGCTGATGGACCTGGGCTATATTCCGTCCTTCTGCACCGCCTGCTACCGGGCCGGGAGAACGGACGACCGCTTCATGTCCCTGGCCAAGAGCGGACAGATTCATAATTGCTGCCAGCCGAATGCGCTGCTGACGCTGAAAGAATACCTGGAAGACTATGCCTCGCCTTTGACCAAAAAGAGCGGAGAAAAAGTCATTCAGGATGAACTGCAGCGT
>CALLQJ010000211.1 GCA_938014865.1 uncultured Fastidiosipila sp. | reverse complement strand
CCGGGCAGGGCAAAACTTTTTGACCAGGAGAAGGCGAGCAAGCTGTTTTTAATGTATTTAAATACCGGTGCCGCCGCTTTGCCGTCATAGACAATATCGCGGTACGGCTCATCCGAAAGCACATAAATCGTATGGTCCTGATCTTCCAGAAGGGCCTGCAGCCTTTTGAGCGTCTCTTCATCGTAAAGAGCACCGCTGGGATTATTCGGAGAATTGATAATAATCACTTTCGTTTTATCCGTGATTTTTTCTTCCAGAGATGCAAAGTCCGGCTGAAAACGTTCATCACAGTCCGCTTCGACCAGCTTGGCTCCGGCCAGGCGGACATATTGCCGGTATTCCGTGAAATACGGTTTAATCACGATGACCTCATCGCCCGGATCACAGAGGCTGTGCAAGGCGATGGTGACCGCACAGGCCGCACCGACGGTCATGATGACGCCGTCCTTGCTCAGCGGGACGCCTGCGCGCCGTGTTTCATACGCGGCCACCGCAGCCCTCACATCTTCATAGCCGCTGTTGGCCATATACGCATGAAGCCCCGGCTCCTTTGACGCGGCGTCTTCACGAAGCGCCTCTTTGATCGCTTCGGGCGGTTCCAGATCCGGATTGCCCAGACTGAAGTCGTAGACATTTTCCGCCCCGTATTGAGCGGCCAGGCGGCTGCCTTCCTCAAACATCTTGCGGATCATGGATCCTCCGCCGATTTCTTTTCTTGCCCCTTTCGCTATCATAAAAACCCTCCGTAAATTCTTTGCAACAAGTATAGCACTCTTCGTATCTTACGCTTTAAAGCAAGTCTTTGATCTGGTAAGATTTAATAGTGTTTCAGGCAATCCGCCGAATAGGGAGAATGGAGTTTTCTTTCATGGATTTCAAATTGTATCAGGAAGGCTCAGCCTTCGATGCTTATCGTCACTTCGGGGCCCACCCCGGAGAAAGCGGAACGGTCTTCCGCACCCACGCACCCAATGCCCAAAATGTTGTGTTAATCGGAGAATTTTCGGATTGGGAAGAGCTGCCCATGCAGGCCGAAAACGGCGTATGGAGTCTTTACGTCGAAGGCGCCGTGCCCGGCATGATGTATAAATACAGAATTACCGGCGCGGACGGCTATACGATGGACCATGCCGATCCTTACGGCTTTCAGTCCGAGCTGCGGCCGAATGCCGCCTCCGTGATTTACGATCACACACACTACCGCTTTAAGGACGACGCCTGGCTCCGGCAGAGAAACCGCGGCCTTGCAAAATGTGCTTTTGCTGCAGCACTTTGTTCGGAGCATCGCAGACGTGGA
>CALLQJ010000210.1 GCA_938014865.1 uncultured Fastidiosipila sp. | reverse complement strand
CTCGTCTGTAGACAACGCCGTCGCCTGCGGCAGCTACCGAACGATTCTCACTTGTCATCGTCAATTCCTCCCTCATATTTAAAATATATTTACTTTAATCTGAGTATAAGAAGAAAATTCTTGACAATATGAACAAATATTCGATTTAATATGCAATAATTAAGGGTAATTTTTATAATTAATGAATTGTTGACCAAAAGAATGAATTATTGACAAATCAATCGCTGATGAATCGGCTTTGCTAAGTGTTTTATGCCCGGAATACGCCATGCGAGGTGACGAAGTGAAACCCTGACCTTTGGACGCAGCAATCCGCTTTCGCCGCGGTTTACAACGCCGAGTCGGCTCTGCTTACAAATCCAGCTCCATCTCGATAAATTCCCGGACTTTGCCGTTTAAGCGGTAATATTCATTGTTTTCCGAACTCCGCCGGAAACCGAGCGCCCTATAGGTAAAATAGGCCGGAAGATTGCGGGTGAAGACGACCAGAATCAAACGCTCGGCCTGCAGCTCGCTGCGGGCAAAATCAATAATTTTCCGCAGCAGCACCTTGCCCAGTCCCATCCCGCGCAGTTCGGGGCGCAGAATATAATGCGCCAGGCGGAAGGTATGGCTTTCGGTATCCAGCAGGCGGAGCAGCACATGCCCGGCCGCTTCTCCTCCCCTTTCTTCGGAGAGCATCAGCGGATAATAGCTTTTTTGATTATGAGCCGTATAGAAGGTGTTCAGCACATCGCGGCTTAAGGGAAAGGCCTCAAAGGTACCGGCCGACCACATGCGCATCTCTTCTTCCGAGCGCAGCCAGGAACAGACGGCGGCGGCATCTTCCGGACGAAAGAGCCGTATCTCATAAGCTTTCTGCAAAAGTTCTTTCTTTTCAGACTCCGAAAGCATTCTTCCGTCTTTCATTTTTCACAGGATTCTATATAAGCGGGACGATAGCCTTCGCTCTCTTCTATCCAAGTAAAGAGCCGCCTGCGAAGTTTTTCTTTTATCTCCCGGTAACGGGGATCATCGATGAGATTTTCCAGCTGATAAGGATCCTTCCTGAGATCATAGAGAAAGTCATCGGCATAAGCCTTCGCGCTCGGGACCTTTGTGCCGTCAACGCCCGGCGCAGTCACCGAATAGGTGAAATCTTCCGTGCGGATACAGCGCCCGCAGCGGCTTTCGGAAATCTGTGCAAACACCACATTTTCCCGGCCTTCCGTCCGACCGTCCGCCACGTCTTTAAGATCTTCTCCGATCATCTTATCGCCGGCTTCTATCCCCGCCATCGCCAGGATGCTCTTCGCCAGACTCCCCGTGCTCACTAAATCTTTCACGCGCTTTCCGCCCCGGTAGCCGGGGCCGCGGATTACCAAGGGAACATGGAGAGAGGCATCGTGGCAGCTGCGTTTATAGTCATCGGAACCGCAAAGATGCGCATCATGATTGCGGGTCGAAAAATGCGAGCCGTGATCCGAGCTGCAGATGATGATGGTCTTTTCATACAGGCCCTCCGCTTTGAGCCTTTCGATGAGGCGCCCGAGATTATAATCCAGGCGCTCGCAGGCTCCCAGATAATCCGGATATTCCTCGGCGGCGTTCCCGCCCAAAAGCTCAAGATCTTTAGGAAGCACACAATCCCGGAAGCGTTCTTTTGAGCCTTCGGGCCCTTCATAATGCCCGCGGTCATTTTGATGGTGCGGTTCAAGCTGCGAGACCGTCATGAAAAAAGGTTTGTCTTTATCCCGCTGCGAAAAGAAGTCCAGAGCAAAGTCTGTAATGGCGTCCGCCCGGTAGCCTTGAAAGGGTCTTTTCTTATTCTCTTCATCAAAAACATAGCCGTTATAACCGTGCGAAGTATATTCGAGCGCGTCCGCCGCCCGCCAGTAGCCGCTGTAACCGCCGCGGTACGCCAGAGGAATCGGCGTCGTCCGGTGATTGATTTCAGGCTGTCCGGGAAGGCCGCCCTGACTTGCCAGATGCCACTTGCCGACATAGGCCGTTTCATAGCCTGCTTCTTCCAGATAATCGGCCAGGGTTTTGACATCATGCGGAAGCATCAGATTATTCCGGAAGCAGCCGATGTCCGTGGCATAACGGCCTGTCTGAAAAATCGCCCGGCAGGGGCCGCAGACCGGCTGGGGACTGAAGGCGTTTTCAAACAAAACCCCTTCCGCGGCCATCTTGTCAAGCTGCGGCGTAAGCGCAAGCGGCTGGCCGTAGCAGCCGCAGGTATCCGCCCTTTGCTGATCGCTGAAGTAAAACAGAATATTAGGCCTTGACGCTGACATGAAATCACGCTTTCTTATCGATGGACTCTCTTTTCATCTTAACAAGTTTAGACGCTGCCGCAAAATAAAAGCGCCCGTCTTCGAAAAGACAGGACGCTCCTTTGCACGGCTTTGGGGCCGCGCTTTTGTTTTATGCATTTAAGATCTTATCCGATCAAGGTCTTCAGATCTTCTTCTACCGTGCTGTTCGGCGCCAGGTCAAACTTATCCACCAGGACATTTGTGACGTTGGGGCTCAGGAAAGCCGGCAGGGTCGGTCCGAGATGAATATTCTTCACGCCCAGGGACAGGAGTGCCAGCAGCACGATGACTGCTTTCTGCTCATACCAGGCAATGTTGAAGGCGATCGGCAGATCGTTCACGGAATCCACGCCGAAGATTTCCACCAGCTTAAGCGCAATAATCGCCAGCGAATAGGAGTCATTGCACTGACCGGCATCGAGCACACGCGGGATACCGTTAATGTCGCCGAGCTGCAGCTTGTTGTAGCGATACTTCGCACAGCCCGCTGTCATGATGACGACGTCATCCGGCAGCGCCTTGGCAAATTCGGTGTAGTACTCACGGTTCTTCATCCGGCCGTCGCAGCCGCCCATGACGACAAACTTACGGATCGCGCCGCTCTTCACGGCCTCGACGATTTTGTCGGCCAGAGCAAAGACCTGCTCGTGGGCAAAGCCGCCGACCAGGGTGCCGCTTTCAATCTCTTCGGGCGGTTCACAAGTCTTGGCCAGTTCAATGATTTTCGAGAAATCTTTTTCTTCGCCGATTTCACCCGGAATATGCTCGCAGCCCGGATAGCCTGCCATACCGGTCGTGAAGAGACGATCTTTATAGCTGTCCTTCGGCGGTACGATGCAGTTCGTGGTCATCAGAATAGGACCGTTGAAGCTGTCGAATTCTTCTTTCTGCTTCCACCAGGCATTGCCGTAGTTGCCGGCAAAATGCTTATACTTTTTGAATTTCGGATAATACTGAGCCGGCAGCATCTCGGAGTGCGTATACACATCCACGCCCGTGCCTTCGGTCTGTTCCAGCAGCATTTCCAGATCGCGCAGATCGTGGCCGGAAATCAGAATGCCGGGGTTATCGCGGACACCGAGTTCGACTTCGGTAATCTCGGGATTGCCGTAGGTATCAGTATTGGCGCCGTCAAGCAGGGCCATCGCTTTGACACCGTGCGCACCGGTATCCAGGGTCAGCTGTACAAGATCATCGACACTCAGGCTGTCGTCCATCGTTTTTGCCAGCGTTTCCTGCATGAAGGCATCAACTTCTTCGCTCTCATGGCCTAATACATTCGCATGTTTCGTATAAGCCGCCATGCCCTTGAGACCGTAAATGATCAGTTCGCGCAGCGAGCGGATATCCTCATCTTCCGTGTTCATCACACCGACTTTTTCGGCGAGTGCATCCCATTCGCCCCGGTCTTCTTCGCTGTACTGTGCCGCTTCGCTGAGGCCTCCCGTATCCTCGAGCTGCCCACGAAGACGCGCCGTCTCCCGGATCGTCATGGCCACGCGGTCATAGATCGCATCTTTATCAAAGTTCGCATTGGTAATCGTCGTGAAAAGATTGCCGCTTACAATATGATTGCTGTCAACGGGCACTTCTTTTCCTTCCGCACGCAGCTTCGTCGCCACTTCGCCTAAACCCTTGGTCACCCAGATCAAAAGATCCTGCGCATTGGCCACTTCCGGCTTCTTGCCGCAGACCCCTACGCGCGTACAGCCTTGATTGCGGGCTGTTTCCTGACACTGAAAACAAAACATTTCAGACATAAAACTCTCCTTTTTTGTTCAATAATCACTTTCGCCGTGCAAAAGCCTCTTCTTCCATTTTAAATCAAGAAAAAAATATGAAACTTGATATAGATCAATTTTCGATATCCTATAATAAAATAAACTTGAAGAATAATGGAAAAAAGAAAGAGCATAATTTTTCACAAAAAAACAAGGAAAATATCATGAAACAAAGACCTGATTTCCCGCCCGAAGCCCCCTGCCTGCTCTGCCGCGAGCAGAACAAAGACGGAAACAAAGCTCTGCCCTGTGCGGCTAAGGTGCCGATTTTCCGGCAGCTTAACGAGGCACAGCTTTGGGATGTGATGAAAGTAGTACGCCCTCAGAAATTCCCGAAAGACAGCATCATTTTTTCGCCCGGACAGGAAGCCGATGCGCTCAATATTATCCGCAAAGGGCATG
>CALLQJ010000209.1 GCA_938014865.1 uncultured Fastidiosipila sp. | reverse complement strand
TCGGACATCCTGACCAGAATATCGGCGGATCGGTGATTACCTTTGTCCGTTTCGGCGCCCGGGTGGATGAACCGATCGTGGAGGCGGGACAGGCCGATCTTCTGATCGCCTTCGAACGCCTCGAGGCCGTACGCTATGCGAATCTGCTTGCGGAAGACGGTCTTCTGATTATGAACGATGAGCGCATTGACCCGATGCCGGTGGTGATCGGCGCGGCGGAGTACCCGGAAGAGGCCGTCGATGCCTTGGAAGAAAAGCACAAAGTCGTGCGCATTGATGCGCGGGATGAGGCGCGTAAAATCGGCAACCTTCGGGTCTTTAATACCATTATCCTCGGGGCGGCAAGCCTGATCATGCCCTTTTCAAAAGAAAGCTGGGTGAAGGTGATCAGCGAAACCGTGCCGCCGAAGACGGTGGAGGCGAATTTGCAGGCTTTCCGCCGCGGACGTGAATTTCATCAGGGGTAAATGCGAAAAGCGGATCCCTCGGGTTTTGAGACGATTTTGAGCGGATGAGGAGGACTTATGCAACAGCTGTCAGTATTTGTAAAGAACGAACTCGGCACTATGGCGGAAATCACCGGTGCTCTGGAAAAAGGCGGATTTAATATCCGGGCTTTTTCCGTATATGATACGCCCGACTTCGGGATTTTGCGCCTGATTGCGGACCGCACCGAAGAAGCGTATCACTATCTTACGGAGGAGGGCTTTTTCTGCAGGCTGACGGAAGTGATTGCCCTTCCGCTGGAGGATCGTCCCGGCATGCTGCATGAGATTTTGCTGACGCTGCGCGAGGCGAAGGTGCATGTGGATTATATGTATTCCATTGTGATCAGCGATACGGAAATTCCGATGATTATTCTGGCGACGGAAGAGATGGAAGAAGCGAAGGAGGCCCTGGGTTTATGTCAGGACTGATCTGGAACAAGACCAAGGAGTGCATGGACCCCGAGGATCGCTATAAGCTTCAGTCCGCCCGCCTGGTCAAGCAGGTGAAAAGGGTCTACCATCAGGTGCCTTTTTACCGCGAGAAGATGCAGGAAAGAGGGCTCGAACCCGGAGATATCCGGGGGCTGGAAGATTTGGAAAAGCTGCCCTTTACGACCAAAACAGATCTTCGGGACAATTATCCCTTCGGCCTTTTTGCCGTGCCGCAGTCGGAAATTATCCGCCTGCATGCGTCTTCCGGGACGACCGGTAAGCCGACGGTGGTGGGCTATACCCGCCGCGACATCGCCTGCTGGCAGGAGTGTGTAGCGCGCTGCCTGACCATGGCGGGGGTGACGACGCACGATAAGGTGCAGGTCTCTTACGGCTACGGTCTCTTTACCGGCGGGCTGGGTCTGCATTACGGCGTGGAGAATATGGGCGCGATGGTTATTCCGATCTCGACGTCGAGGACGCGCAAGCAGCTGCAGCTGATGGAAGATTTCGGCACCACGGTCATTGCCTGTACGCCTTCTTATCTGGCGCACCTGATGGACGGCATTATCGAAAATAATATTAAGGATCGTCTGAAGCTCCACATTGCCATCTGCGGCGCGGAGCCGTGGACTGATGAATTGCGGCAGAAGATTCAGGACGGTTTGGGGATTGACCTTTTTGATATTTACGGCTTGAGTGAAATTATGGGCCCGGGCGTCGCGCAGGATTGCCCTTATCATAACGGCGGCCACATCCAGGATGATTATTTCCTGCCGGAAATTCTTGCCCCGGACTCCGACGAGGTCCTCGAAGACGGCGAGACGGGCGAACTGGTCATCACAACCTTGACCAAAGAGGCTTTGCCTTTGATCCGCTACCGCACCCATGATCTGACCTCACTTAGTCATGAACGCTGCGATTGCGGAAGAACCTCGGCCCGCATTGCCCGCTTCCGCGGCCGTTCGGATGATATGCTGATTATACGCGGGGTCAATGTGTTTCCCTCGCAGATTGAAGCGGCCCTGATGCAGCTGGGCGAAAGCAAGCCGCATTATCAGATTATTCTGGACCGCAAAAACAATATGGACACCTTTGATATTCTCCTCGAAGTGGAAGACCGCTTCTTCTCCGATGAGGTGGCAAAGCTCGAACAGCTGACGCGCAAAGTGACGCGTATTTTAGCGCAGGCCTTAGGCCTGAACCCGCACGTGCAGCTGGTGGAACCGAACACGATCGAACGCAGCACGGACGGCAAAGCCCATCGTGTCATCGACCGGCGAAATCTCTATAAGAGCTGATTTTTCATGCGGTTTTTCCGGCAAGGGCGGTCGTTCAGATGATTAGACAGAAAGGAACGAAGACATGGCACAGCAGCTTACCGTATTTCTCGGCAACGAAGCCGGCCGCTTCAAAGAGGTGGCGCAGACCTTGGCGGATGCGTGCGTCAACATTCTCTCCTTCAGTCTGGCGGATACCGCCGACTACGGGATTTTGCGCATGATCTGCGATGATCCGGAAAAAGGCGTCAAAGCCTTGCGCGCGAAAAACATCATGGCCCGTTCGACCGAGGTCTTTGTGGTGCCGATCAAGCCGCACTGTGCGACCTTGGCGGCGCTCTTGGACAGCATCGGCAGCGATATGGACATCGCGTACATGTACCCTTATGCGACGCAGGGCCCGGACGCGGGGATGGTGGTCAAGGTGGAACATCCGGAGATTGTCAGAGAGCGTCTGGAAAAGGCGGGCTACGAGGTCCGCTGAGTAAGGAGCGTAAGGAGCGAAGCGCGCGGACGCTGAAGCCGGGGGAGGGACCCCGGATGATTTAGATGCTCAAAAAGACCGGAACGGGAGACTTTTCCGCTGCGGTCTTTTTTCTTGCCTGCCGTACGATCTTTGGCACGGCTGTGACTTCAAAAATGATTTCACGCTGTCTTGTAAAAGCCCGGGAATACGGTAAACTAAGCTTGTGAAACGTTTCAAAAATTAAAGTAAAAAAGAGGTAATCTATGCGACCTTATGTTCTGAAAGATTATGAAAGTTTTGCCTTTTCGGCAGAAAATCCCGACGGCAGCAAGGGCGGAGGCTCTCGCGGAAAAGACTGTGAGAAGCTTAATCCTTTCATCCGGATACAGCCCGGGGAAACGGCGGTCTTATGTGATCAGGACGGCCCGGGCATGATCAGCCATATGTGGTTTACCGGCTATGTCGGACATTCCTTTATTCTCCGCATTTATTGGGAAGGGGCAGAGGAGGCGTCGGTCGAAGTGCCGCTTTCGGCCTTTTTTGCGTCTGCTTATGACGAAAACTTTATTGACCGGGACGGCAAGTATGCGGTCCTGGATTCCGAAATGATGCTCGTCGCGCCGGGCCGGGGCTTTAATTCCTATTGGGAGATGCCTTTTTACAAGCACTGCAAAATAACGATGGAAAACCGCAGCGCGGAGGAAAAATCTTTATATTACATGATCTCGGGCCGCAAAGGCGCCATCCCGGAGAATTGCGGCTATTTCCATGCCCAGTACCGGCAGGAACACCCGGTCACAAAAGGCAGAAGCTATACGATCGCCGACAATATTTCCTCGGAGGGCGTCTTTGTCGGCATGAATCTGGCGGCGGGAATCAACGGGCACAATACCTGCTGGGTGGAAGGGGAAGCGAAGGTCTACCTCGATGACGATGTCTATCCGTCGTTGAATTACACGGGAACGGAAGACTACTTCGGCGGCTCTTACGGTTTCGGCAATGACATTGAAATCCGCCGCTACCAGACTTTCTCGGGACGCTACAGCGGGCTCTACGCAATCTACGGCAGCAACGAGGAGCAGTATAATCAGCAGCTGCGTTTTCTGCTCTATCGCTGGCATGTCAAAGATCCGATTTATTTTAAGAAAAATTTTAGAATGTGTCTTGATAATCTGGGCTGGACAGGGCCCCGCTATGATGATTATACGAGCGTAGCGTATTTCTATCTGAAGGATGTGCAGAACATAACAGAGGATCTGCCGGATGATGCGGCCTTGTGCATGAGCTGAGCCATTCGGCGACAAAATTAAGAAGGCAAAAATCTCAGAAAAAGACAGGAAAGACGCTTGGCGTTTCGGCAGCGGCTGAAGCGGCAAGCGTCTTTTGTGTTTTATGTGTGTAAAGGCTGTCTTCTGCGGAGAATCAGGCGCTCCGCTGCTTTTCGAATTTTCCGTTCTGAACTTATTTAAGCGTGGAGCCCCCGTATTTGTAGGACACCGGCAGCAGGGTCAGGCTGGGCAGGTCGGAGCGCTCTTTTTCCAGCACGAATTCAACGCATTTTTCGGCGAGTTTTTGAATCGGCTGGCAAATCGAGGAAATAAAGAGCTCGTCATAGCCGAATTTTTTTATGCCGTCAAAACCGATGATCTGGACATCTTCCGGCACGGCATAGCCGTAATCCTGCAGCATCTCCATAAGATGGTAGCCGTGAAAATCCGTATGGGCAAAGACACCGTCGAAGCTGAGGCTGCCGTCGGCGCGGCGATGTTCTTTTATGAAGGCCTTAAGGCTGTTTTTCCAGTCTTCATGATCGACCATGTCTAAATAGTCCGGTTTCAGATTGTATTTTTCGCAGGCATAAAGATAGCCGTCTTTTCGCTTGTCCGCTTCGCCGGGGAAGACGGAGTGAAAACGAATATAAAGAGGATGCCGGCAGCCGAATTCCAGAAGTTTTTCGACGGCCAGGCAGGCTCCGGAGAAATTGTCCGAAGCGATGCGCGGAATGTGGTGATTTTCAAAAAAACGGTCAAAGACCACGAGCGGGGTGTCGTCAACAATATCGTTGCCGATATCGGAATAGGTCAGGGCAATGATGCCGTCGACTTTGTTTTGCCGGACAAGATTCAGATAGGTGATTTCTTTTTCTGCCACGCCGTCCGAGCAGCACAGCAGCATTTTCTTCCCCTTTTCATACAAAGCGGCTTCAACATGATTCGCAAATGCTGCGTAAAAAGGGTTGATGACATCAGGAAGGATTAAGGCAATAAGGCCGCTTTGTGCCAGCTTCAGGCCGCGGGCATAAGTATTGACCTCGTAGTGCAGGGTATCGATGGCGTCTTCTACTTTTTTCCGATAGCTCTCTCGAACGCGCACACCGTTTATGACATTTGAAACCGTGCCGACGGAAACGCCGGCCTCGCGGGCGACATCTTTCATGGTGGGTTTTTTATTCTTCGTCAATTGGCATATCCCTCTTCATATGAATCTTAAAACTTCCGTATGTTTCGCGCCGCCTATGGCGTATATAAATTGATCATACATGAATAAGATATAAAATAAAATAATTAATGAAACGTTTTAAGCGCTAAGATCTGTTTATTAAGAATAATAAGGCGAAAGAAGAGATTCATCAGTGAAAAATATTTAGATTGTAAAAGAACTTGACAAAACAGAATTAAATATTCATATTAAATGAAACGTTTCATATCGATATTGAAATTATTATTTTACAGGACGATGAAAGTTCACGGGGCTTTGGCTTTTCGCTCTGTCAGAATTCAGAAATCAGGAATTGAGGAAATCAAATGAGTGTAAGCTTAGAACAAGCAAGAAAGTATGAAGCGGAAGCTTCGAAGGAAATATCACTCGCCGAAAGGCCGAGTTTTCATATCACGCCTCCGGTCGGCTGGTCCAATGATCCGAACGGTTTTTCGGAATATAAAAATCAATACCATTTGTTCTACCAATATTATCCTTACGATACAGAATGGGGCCCGATGCACTGGGGCCATTATAAATCGGAAGATTTTCTGAAGTGGACGCCTCTGCCCTGTGCCTTGGCGCCGGATCTTGCCTATGATGCCGGGGGCTGTTTTTCGGGCAGTGCACTTGAATGGGAGGGCAAGCACTACTTGTTCTATACAAGTGTTCAGGATATTTCTCCGAAAAAGTCGCTGCAGACGCAGTCTGCCGCCTGCGGGGACGGGGTGAACTATAAAAAGTTTTCGGAAAATCCGCTCATCACAGGAAAAAATATTCCGGAAAAGGCCTCGCCTTATGATTTCCGGGATCCCAAAGTCTGGCGCGCAAAGGGACAATTTTATGCCGTGGCCGCGAACCGGGGAGAGGACGGCAGCGGACAGATTCTCTTATTTTCTTCAGAAAACCTGAAAGACTGGCGCTATGAAACGATCCTGGCTCAAAGCTTTAATCAATACGGAAAAATGTGGGAGTGCCCGGACTTCTTCTCTCTGGATGGGCATGATCTGCTGCTGGTCTCGCCTCAGGAAATGCGGGCAGAAGGCCTGGACTTTCATAACGGGCACAATAATATCTATATTCTCGGACGCTTTGATTATGAGACCAAACGTTTTGAGCGGGACTATCTGGCGGCTCTGGATTACGGCATGGACTTTTATGCCGCACAGACCATGCAAAGCTCGGATAATCGCCGCATTATGATCGTCTGGATGGGAAACTGGCATAACCATATTTATCCGGATGATGCGGTCTGGGCCGGTGCCATGACCGTCCCCCGGGAATTAAGCATTCAAGACGGCAGACTTCGGCAGAAGCCGGTCCGGGAATTAGAAAATTATTATCGGAATACCATCCGTTTAGAAGATGTCTCGGCAGCGGAGTTCAGGAGCTTTGAAGGCATCCGCGGAACGGTCTTCGATATGACCCTCCGCTTCTCGCCCGAAAACCTGAGGCACTTAGCGCTGAAGCTCGCCGCTGACGATAAATATTTCACCGCCTTGACCTATGACGGCGAAAAAGAGATCTTCACGACCGACCGCGGCCGCTGCGGTATGCGAAAAGATCTTCTGGCAAGCCGGAGCATGGCGCTGGAAGCCAAAGAGGACGGGGTAAGCATCCGGATTCTGATGGATAAATATTCAATTGAAGTCTTCTGCAATGAGGGCGAAAAGGTGATGACCTCGCTGATTGCGCCGCCTGAAGCAGCAGACAAGATCTTATTTAAATCAGACGGGATCTTCGATCTGGAATTTCATGAGCTTCCTCAGAATATTAACAGCTATGAATATGAAACAGAATAAAAACTCGTCTGGCATAAAGCCTGAGCGTTCCAAAAAGAGGATATTCTGAATGCAAAATCCCACAAAAAGGCGGCCCCCGGAAAGGCCGCCTCTTTCGATGCTTCAGGCTTCTTCATAAAGCTTTATAAGATAATGTCCGATATCGCAAAGATGCCGCAGCTGCGACTCGCGCAGCGCATCGGGCATATTGCGGGTCATCAGGTGAATTTCAAAGGCCAGGTCATGGCAAAAACCGATTTCTTTTAAGGTCTTCATAATCGGAGGCCAGGGGATCGTGCCGTAAAAAGGCGCCAGGTGATCGTCCCCTTCGCCGTGCGTATCCTGTACATGCAGCGCTTTCAGCCGCTTG
>CALLQJ010000208.1 GCA_938014865.1 uncultured Fastidiosipila sp. | reverse complement strand
CTCAATAAGAGCGGGCCAGTCGATCTTCGCCTTGCTGATCTGCCGGCGGATATCGTCCGCCCAGGGCATGCCTTCGGTAAATTCCAGAAACCAGCGCTGCGCCTGCCGGGCAAAGCGCGGCACCGCCTGACCTAAAATCCGTATGGAATTATAAACCTGCGGAATGACCAGATAGAGCATGCCGGAAATAATGCCCAGCAAAATCAGAAGCGAAAGCAGCATGCAGACGGGACGCCTGGTCTTGTCCGCAAGCTTGTGCCGGCTCTTAGTCATATAATGACGTTCCAGAAAACGCAGTGGCAGGGACCAGATAAAGGCAATGACGATCCCGCCGAAGAACGGTTTCAGCACGTTTAAAATAAATTTTAAAACGCGGAGTACATCTTCAAAACGAAAAACGGCAATGGCGGCCAGCGCAACCACGATGACCGACCAGAGAAAGCGGCTTTTAAATTTACTTTTTTCCATATCCCTTCCTAACTCAGGCTCGACGGCAGATCGTTTCAGAAATATCCGTCGTCTATATAGCCCCTCTTCCAAATATCCCGCAGACAATACGCAACCGAGTCCTGCCGGTTATCGGGAATGATCAGATCTGCTTTTTCCAGCAGCGCCGGCTTGGCATTCGCCGGTGCAATGCAATAATCCGCCGCAGCAAAAAGCGGAAGATCATTAAGATTATCACCGAAAACACATAAATTTTCCGCATCACAGGTTTCTTTCAGGCGAAGCGCCGCCGACCCTTTCGTCACATCCTTGCGCGACAGTTCCAAAAACCAATCCTCCCCGTAGACATCCTGATAAAACAAGGCCGAAAAGCCCTCCTCATTGCGCAGATGATCATAAACGGGCAGAAGTTCATGCCGGGATCCGACAAAAGTAAAATATATAATGCGCTCACGGCGCAGGACATCATAGCTTGCAATATCCGTAAATTTCTTGCCGTAAAAACGCTGCCGGTACTGCCTGAAATGCTTCATCGCCTCATTGAGTCTCGGCGGAGAAAAGCACAGCAGCTGATCGTCTTTTATGCTGTAGACAAAAGCCGGGCAATCCGCCGCGCTGAGAAAATCCAGAATACGTCCGGCCGCCTCCGGCTCTATCGCTTTTTCGCTTTCATAACGCTGTTTCTGCCCGTCATAAACGGCCGAACCGTTCATCAGAATCACCGGCAGACAAAGGTCCAGGCCGCTCAGGATCGGCAGTGCGGTAGACGCCGATCTGGCGGTCGCACAGGTCAAGAGCATGCCTTCCGCCAGGAGGCTGTTCAGAATCTGCAGGCTTTTCAGCGTAATATGGGCATCCGGATTTAATAAAGTTCCGTCTAAATCCGTAATAAACAAAGTATTCAAAAGGCAACCTCCGCCCGCTTTATGCGGCATTCTTTAACAGATTAACACAGCCGCCGCGAAACTGCCGACGAAATCTTAAGCCTGCTGTCCGAGCTTTTGTTTCTTCCGTTAAAAAAGGCTCTCCCGAATCTTCTTCCGGAAAAGCCCTTAAATACTTATGTGACTGATTCTGATTAAAAACTAAGCAAGATTACGCTTTGCTCTCGTCTTTCTTTGTCGTCTTCTTGCTTGTACTCTTTTTGCTTGTGCTCTTCTTAGCAGCAGATTTTTTGCTTGTGCTCTTCTTGGCAGGCGTTTTCTTCGTGCTCTTCGACGATTTCTTAACCGCAGCCTTATTCTGCTTATTCAAAGCAGCCTCATCTTTTTCCGTGATGAACTGCGCAACGATATCGCCGCCTCTGACACGCTCGATCCACTCTCTGGCATCTGCAAGCGACAAGGGGATAATGTCTTCGTTAGGATACTGAGATTCCGGACCGCCGGAAACAAAAAGGAAGAAGTCACCGAGACCCTTCTTATACATCAGCTCCTCAAAGCCTGTCGGATCACCGTAGTAACCCTGGGCATTGCGGCCGACGTAATCTGATTTTTCAGTATCGTATATTTTTCTGCCGATCTTCTTTCTCATATTTCTCCTCTGTCTCCTTTATTAAAATATATGTCTAAATATCAGAATGTTACCTGCATAGAATATCAGATGGAGAGATTTCTTTGCAAATTTGTCGGGAACTGTACAATTTTTTTGTCCTACTTGACTACGAAATTTACAAGTCTGCCCGGAATATATATCTCTTTCACAATGTTTTTTCCATCCAGGTAACGAGCGGCCGACTCTTCAAGCTTCGCCTTTTCAAGGACTTCCGTCTTTTCCGCATCCGCCGAAATCGTAAAGCGTCCGCGTACTTTGCCGTTGATCTGAATTGCCAGCTCCACTTCCTTCTCGCGGCATTTCTCCTCATCATAGACCGGCCAGGACTGCTGATTCAGTTCCTTGTCAAAGCCGGAAAGTTCCCAGAGTTCTTCGGTAATATGAGGGGCAAAGGGATTGGTCAGAATCAGCAGCGTTTTGAACTCCGCCCGGTTAATGCTGCCGCGGTCATAGATCGCATTCAAGAGCGTCATCAGCTGCGCCACCGCCGTATTGCCTTTCAGAGCATCAATATCATGACCGACTTTGCGGATGGTCTGATGAAATAAAGTCTCCAGATCTTTGCCGTATTCATCGCCGTCTTTCAGATCATCCCCCAGCGCCCAGAGTCTTTCCAAAAAGCGCTTGCAGCCTTTGATGCTCTGCGTATTCCAGATCGCCGGCTTCTCAAAATCCCCGATGAAGACTTCGTAAAGCCGCATGGTGTCGGCCCCGTATTCATCCACAATATCATCCGGGTTCACCACATTGCCGCGTGACTTCGACATCTTCTCGCCGTTCTCGCCGAGTATCATGCCGTGGGAGGTACGCTTGGCATAGGGTTCGGACTGCGGCGCAACACCGATATCGTAAAGGAATTTATACCAGAAACGCGAGTAAAGAAGATGCAGGGTCGTATGTTCCATGCCGCCGTTGTACCAGTCGACGGGCATCCAGTATTTCAAAGCTTCCGGAGACGCCGGCGCCTCATCATTATGCGGATCCGTATAGCGCATGAAGTACCAGGATGATCCGGCCCACTGCGGCATGGTATCCGTTTCCCGCTCGGCCTCTCTGCCGCAGACAGGACAGCGCGTCTTGACCCAATCTTTCAGATTCGCCAGCGGCGATTCACCGGTATCCGTCGGTTCATAGGATTCCACTTCCGGCAGCAGCAGCGGCAGTTCGGATTCCGGCAGCGGCACCCAGCCGCAGTGCTCGCAGTGTACGACGGGAATCGGTTCGCCCCAGTAGCGCTGTCTCGAGAAGACCCAGTCCCGCAGCTTGTAATTTGTCTTAGGCTGCCCCAGGCCTTTCTCTCTCAGCCAGGCTGAAATTTTCTTCTTTGCTTCCTCTACGGACAAGCCGTTCAGGAAGCCGGAATTGACCATCTTTCCTTCTTCAATATCGGTATACGCTTCCTTGCTGAGGTCACCGCCTGCCACCACTTCCACGATCGGAAGATCAAATTTCCGGGCGAATTCATAGTCGCGCTGATCATGTCCCGGCACGGCCATAATAGCGCCCGTACCGTAGCTGGCCAGCACATAATCCGAAATAAAAATCGGAATCTTCTTATTATTCACGGGGTTAACGGCCTCCACGCCGTCCAGGCGCACTCCCGTCTTTTCTTTATTCATTTCCGTACGCTCGAAATCCGATTTGCGGGCGGCGTAAGCCTGATAGTCTTTGATCTCCTCAATATTCTTAAGCTGTCCGGCCCATTTTTTAAGGTATTCATGTTCCGGCGAAATGACCATATAGGTCGCCCCGAAGAGCGTGTCGGGACGGGTGGTATAGACCTTAAGGTCATCCCCTGCCGTCGTCGCAAACAAAACCTCTTCACCGTGTGAACGGCCGATCCAGTTGGTCTGCTGGCTTTTGACCCGGTCAATAAAATCCAGGTCCTGCAGATCATCGATCAGACGATCCGCATACGCGGTAATTTTCAGCATCCACTGACTTTTTTCGCGGTGCTCCACCGGTGTTGAGCAGCGTTCGCAGCCGCCGTTGACCACCTCTTCATTGGCCAGAACAATCTTGCAGGAAGGGCACCAGGTCACCGTCATTTTTTTCTTATAGGCCAGACCTTTTTTGAAGAGCTGCAGAAAGATCCACTGCGTCCATTTATAGTAAGAAGGGTCGGTCGTATTGATTTCCCGGCTCCAGTCAAAAGAATAGCCTAAAGACTGAAGCTGTGCCTTGAAATTCGCGACATTTTTCTTCGTCACGATCGACGGATGAATCTTATGCTTGATCGCATAGTTTTCCGTCGGCAGGCCGAAGGCATCCCAGCCCATGGGATAAAGCACATTGTAGCCTTCCAGACGCCGCTTGCGGGCCACCAGATCCAGGGCCGTATAAGAACGCGGATGGCCTACATGCAGGCCCTGACCGGAAGGATAAGGAAATTCTACCAGACAGTAAAATTTTTCCTTATCGCTGTCATTTTCCGCTTCAAAGACACCGCTTTCAGCCCAGCGCTTCTGCCATTTCTTTTCAATTGCCTTAAAATTATATTCCTTCACGTTTCTCACCTTCTCGTTTTAAACGACTTTTCTGAAAGTTTATCATACTTATCTGCATCGGCCCGCCCGCTGCGGCAGATCCTTGTATCGCCGGGCAAAAAACGCCGAATTCTGCAAAATATCGGAATCATTAAAGTTTCAATGAGCATTAAAACACAGCCCTGCACGAAGACGCCGACACCGCGGGTAAAGAGCAGTGCCACAAAACCTTCCCCGTACATCGCACCTAAAAAGAAGCTCATCATCAGCCAGGAACAGACGATGCTCGTCACCAAACCGCTGAGCACCACGACTCCCGGCGTCATTTTGCGGCCGCAAAGGCGCATGATCACACCGGCCAGAATACCGTGCAGGGTCGTCGTCAGCGTAATGCCTAAATTCGGCGTTCCGATCGGATTGAGCGTCAGGCCGATCAAATCCGCCAAAAGCCCGGTCACACCGCCCCAAACCGGGCCCAGCAGATAGCCGGATAAATGGACGGGCGCCATGCCGATGCCCAGTCTGAAAAACGGAAACTGAATGGATAAAAAGCGCGTCAGCACAATGGACAGCGCCGTAAAAATAGCGGCAAAGGTCAGTTTTCGCAAACGATTCTGCGGACTGATACTCATGACCTTCTCCCCTTTCTCATAATAAAAAAGTCCCGCGTCACAGGACGCGAGACCTGAATATGGTGGGCGATATTGGGCTCGAACCAACGACCTCCTGCGTGTCGAGCAGGCGCTCTGACCAGCTGAGCTAACCGCCCGTCAATGCAAATAATTCTATCAGCCGAATCTGAGCGTGTCAACTTTTTTCACAATAAACGGCCAGACGGGCTTTGCCGCCCCAGGTACAGGTAAATAACGTCAGGGGAGCATCATTATCAAGGACAGACGCGAAATCCCCCGCCTCTATTTTCCGGACCGCCGTAATCCTGTACTTACTGCTGTTTTCGTTAACATCGGTAAAAACAAGTTCGGACCCTATGTCCAGACTCGGGATATGACCGAAATGGGTCGCATAATTATGGGCAGCGAGTACAAGATCTCCGTTCTTCGCATTGCCGCTGTAGCGGCACGGTGCAATCTTCAGGCGGGCATAATCCCAGTCGGCCATCACCGGCAGACTGAGTGCCAGATCCGGTACATCTAAAATACCGATATAATCAAAGCCGTCGATCCGGATAACAGAAGACGTATCTGCCTCCCGCTCCTCTTTCAGAGGTTTTTCCGCGGCAGGCAGAAATTCTTCATCTTCAGGATTCCGGTAAGCACGGCTTGCTGCCCTGCTTTCGCTTTTGGGCGGGTCGCTGCCGGCGGCAGGCACGGGGCGCTCTTCCGGCGCTTCGGCCATATACTGCCGTAATTTTTGAGCCGCCAGAGATGCCTCTTCTGCCGCCAGCTGATCTTCCCGGTAATTCCTGAACAAGAGCGCCCCGGCTGAGAGCAGGAGCAAAGCCCCTGCCAATATAAGTGCAAGACCGCTTTTACGTTTCGTCATTTTCTCTCTTCTTGCCGGCATAAAGGACAATCCCTGCAATGAGCAGCAGAATACCGCCGACCGCCAAGACCGCAGCAGGCCATTTCAGCTGACCGGTATGCGGAAGTTTTTCACGCGTGGTTCCGGCACTTGTCACGTCCGAACTTACACTTTCGGATGCTTCGTACGTCGTCGTTGTGCTGTCTTCGCTGCTTGTTTCTTCAGGGCTTGTACTTTCTGAAGGCGTACTCGTCTCAGCACTTTCTTCGGGCGTCGTGCTCTCCGACGGATGTTCACTTGTGCTTGTTCCGGAACTCTCTTCCGGGGCCGTGCTCTCACTTGCCGTCGTCGTTTCTTCCGGCGTTGTGCTCGGCAGCGCATGATAAAAGTCCATCTTCGGCGACGCATCAATTGCATAATTCCATTGCCCGTTTATTTTCAAGGGAACAGAAACCGCGAAGGGTTTAATTTTGCTGTAGCCTTCGGGCGCCTCAACTTGTTCTAAAAGATAAAGTCCGGGTTCAAGTTCCGTAAAACGTACCTGCCCCTCGTCATCAATCGTTTTCTCCTCACCCGGAACAGTATGTTCCAGCGCAAAGGCCAGGATATCCGAGGCAAAGTCTTCGCTTGCATAATCTTCAAGATCCGGCTGTGCCTCTGCAAATGCGGCTTCATATTGATAGTGCATATCCGCATTGTCGATCACGACAAAAGCCACCTTGCGCAGGCTCATGCGTCCTCCGCCTACGGCAAATGTGCCGTCGTCCGTATCTGCCTCCATGGTGATTGCGATTGATCCTTTTTGCGTTAAATCGGGCAGGCCCGGTCCTGCCGCCGTAAGTTTGAACTGAACGGCAAAAACGATCAGCAAAACGATCATACTTTGTATTACTTTATGAACTGTGCGTTTCTTGCGCATTCTTTCACCTCTGTTTTCCTGCTCCGTTTTATCCTTTTGCGCCGATAGTGCGCCGCAATAAGGAGGAGCACTGCAAGGACAGCAGCTGCTGCAGCCGGGACGGCCGCGGAAAGCTTCCGGGGCGTCGTTTCAGGCTTATCCGCCTGAATGTGAACCGGGGGAACGGCTGCGGCTTCATCTTCTGTTCTGCTGCCTCTTATAATCAGTCTGTGTGTGTTGATACCGTAAGGGGTACAGGTCATGAGGCTGAAGTAGTCCTCTGAAGGATCTATCATCAGGCTCTCGGTCTCATCCGGCAAAACGGTGATAATCTGATCGACTTTGTAGCGGAGATGACGGTCCAGGACCGTAAAGGTAAAAGTATCTCCGACTTCCATCTGATCAAGGTCCG
>CALLQJ010000207.1 GCA_938014865.1 uncultured Fastidiosipila sp. | reverse complement strand
TTTTCCAGCGGCGTGCCCGTTAGGGCAAAGCGCCGTTTCCCGCGCAGCGACTTTACCGCCCGGGCGGTTTTCGTCAGCGGGTTCTTGATATTCTGCGCCTCGTCGAGCACGATGCAGGCAAAATCGAAGTGCCGCAATTCCTTGCGGTCCTGCCGCGCCAGGCCGTAGGAGACGATCAGAAGGCCCTGTCCCGAAAAGGCCTTGTACTGATCAATCCGGGCCGCCTTAGTCCCTTCAATCACGGTACAGGGCAGACCGGGCACAAAGCGTTCGGTCTCCTGTTTCCAGTTATATAAAAGCGAGGTCGGCGCGATCACCAGTGAGGGGCCGCCTTCTTCCAGATAAAGCTTCCATAAAAAGACCAGCATCTGTAAAGTTTTGCCCAGTCCCATCTCATCGGCGAGAATCCCGCCCATGTTATAGCGGTGCAAAAAGCAGAGCCACTGATAGCCCAAAAGCTGATAAGGCCTGAGCTTGGCGTTGACGCCCGGGGGAAGATCGGGAGCGGCCTTCGCCGGATCTTTCAGGTCCGCAATCAGATTGTCCCAGGCCTCCAGGCCGGGATCATCCGCATTTTCCGGTTCAAGCTGCCGTTCTTCCAAAAGGCCGTGCAAAGCCAGTCCCCGGTACTTCGGGATCACGAAACGGCTGTCCCGCCATTCGGCGCCCCAGTCGCTTAAGGTCCCGACAATCTCCCGCAGGTCGTCCCCGTAGCGGGTTCTCCGGCGGTCTTCGGCGCCGAGATCGACAAAACGTCCGTCCTCCAGCCGGGCAAAGTTCGCGCCCTGCTGATAGGCCCGCAGAATACGGGCGGCTTCCTTCTCATCAAAGCCTTCCATCAGGATGCGGACGGCAATAGACGCCTCATCGTCATCATAATCAAGGTAGACCGAAGGCCTGCCGGGCTCCGTCACCTTCAGCTTGCGGAAGGCCGGAGAGACCAGCACTTTCCCCATCTTTCTCAGCTTGGGGAAGACATCGCGCAGGAAAAGGAAGATCCCTTCTTCGCCGCGCAGATAAAACTGATTGGCCATGTAGGTCCCGCGTGCTTCCTGCGTGACCAGGCCGAGCTGATGCTTATGCAGCTTCACTTCAGAAAAGCCCTGCTCTTCCAGAAAGCGTTCAAATTCCAGTTCCGCCTTGCGGTCCCGGACCACCAAAGCAGAGGGGTCCGCGCCTTTCTCCGCCCGGGGCAAAGCCTCGGTCACGGCAGGGCGGAAATGATAATCGCCGTAAAAGAAGAAAGGGGAAAGCCACAAGGTATCCTCGGAAATATCCAGATAGTTCCGGATTTCCAGGGGGAATTCGACCACCTTATCCTGCAGGCCGTCCGTCCATAAAATTCTTTTGTCCGGGCACAGAAGATCATGCGCCGCACTCAGGAAAAAGGAGGCTTCCGCCGCATTCAGCGCCAAAGACGGCTCCGGCAGCTCGGACAGCAGTTCCAGGAAGCGCCAGATGAGACGGTCTCTTTTGTTCTGCGCAAAATAGACAACATCTTCATAGAGGGCAATTCCGGACGGATGCAGAAGACAAAAGGTCTTGCCTTTTTCCCGCCGCAGCAAGGGATCGCGCAGCTGCTTGATGCGGATGTCCTTGCCGCCGAGCACAAAGCTCAGGCTCAGGGCTTTTTCTTCCTTTGCGTCCTTTTTCTGCCCTTCTTTTGCCGGCGCCGCTTCGGGGGCAGGCGCTTTACTCAGCTTGATCTGCAGATCCGCCGGCAGCCTCCGGCGCAGCGTCAGCGGACATTCGCGCCCTTCAAAATTCAGATAAAGCGGCAGTTCGCCTTCACAGTAAAGACAGAGCTCCAGAAGTTCGGCCAGATGCTCCCCGTTCAGGGGCATCTGCTTGGCATCCGGGAAAGGCTCACGCACCCGCTGATGATAGAGCCTGGCTTCTTCCCGGCGGACCTGCACAAGCCAGTCGATAAAGAGCTGCTGCGGGCGCGAAAGCTTGAAAGGCGGCGACCAGTCATAGTAGCTGCCTAAATTCAGCGAGCTGCTGTCGCGGTACGCCTTAATAAAGCTTCCGAGCTGATTGACAATATAGATATGGTCCCGGTTGCCGACCCGGATAAAGAGCTGCGCCGCATTGGCCAGGCCCGAGGTCAGCTCCAGATAAAGTTCAATGCGGGTCGCTTCGGGACTGCGTTCATGCATGTCCTTCGTGCGCAGGAGATTCTGCTCGCGCACTTCCCAGCTGAAGAGGCGGTCCAGGAAAATCCGGCCGCTCGGAAGATCCGGCAGATCGTTGCCGATCGGCTGATACTTTGTCTGTTCTTCCCTTTCGCTGATGCCGGAAAGCTGCGGCTTGATTTTTACATAATCCGGCGAGCCCTTGTCTTTCGGGGCCTTGACAACCGTGCGGTCAATCAGGAGGCCTTCGCCGGCCGATCCTTTAGCGGTCGTTTTCTTTTCTTCTTTTTTCTTTTTGGGCGGACGGCCCCGGCGTCTTTTTTTCTTCTTCTCATCCGGCCCTACAATCTGCAGAAGTTCTTCAAAACTGATCAGTTCACGTTTTAAAAGCGGCACGCCGCGCAGCAGATGCCCGGGCGGCAGCTCCGGCGGCCTGAGTCCGTCGTCGGGCAGCTCCTGCCCTTCGGCGGTCAAAAGGAGTGCGACGACATGCTTGCAGCAGCCGCGGTATTTGCCGAAAGAACTGCAGCTGCAAGAGGCCGCCTCCGGCGCTCCGTTGCGGCGCAGTTTCACGAAGGTGTCGTAAACATGATTGGAAAAACTTGAGACTTTAGCCGAGAGCAGAAGATTCCGGGCGTCATAAAAGAGCGGGCCCACCCGCTCTTTGGCATTAAAGAGGTTGCGCCCGCGCATAAATACTTTAAGATTTGACGCAAGTTTTTTAATGGCCTGCTCATCCGCCGCCGATTGCATGTTCATCCTCACCGGCCTTCGATCAGAAGGTTTCGGCGGTCATGCGTTCCGCCACCTGACGGAAGCCGGCCGCCTCCGCCGTACTCACGGCTTCATCGGATTCGGCTACGGGCCAGTAACAGGCGCCGTATTCGTCCAGAGCGGCTTCAAGCATGGCCAGGGCCAGGGTCGTGCCGATGCCTTGCCCGCGGAATTCCGGCAGGACATAAATTTCATCTACGGCCGCCGCTTTAAATTCCGTCGGCATATAGGACGCATAGGCGACCAGCTGATTGTTTTCATTGAAATAGGCCAGAATGCTGCCGATCTCATCGACCACCAGAAGCGGGAAAATCCGGTCCAGACTCATCATCTGCCCGTCCTCCTGCTCGAAACGCCTGACCAGGCGGCCGTCGGATTTATTGAGCTTGCGGATATCGCCTCCGGCCGTCCGCTCCCCGCTGTCTTCCGGCAGTTCGGCGGCGTAAAGGCTGTAGATCGGACCGTGCGTCTCATAGGGTTCATTAAAACGCAGACTCGACGCTTCGCCCTCATCGAGGTTAATCTGCATCGTAAAGTTATCGCTTCTTTTATTTACAAAATCTTCCAAAGCCTGCAGATCGAAGCGGTCTTTTTTCGGCAGGACCAGAAAACGCATCTTGCGGCGGCCGGGGATGCTGATGACATAGCAGTCCTCCGAAGCATACGCAAGCACGCTCTCATCGTCTTCGTAGTCGGCCATTTCTTCTCGTTCATCAAAATAGCGTTCCGGATTCTCTTCCATAAACGCAAGGATCTCGTCCAGAGCACAAGTTTTAAACATATCGTCTCTCTTTCATTTAAAGAAGCAAAAGCAACGCCCCCAAGCGCTGTTTGCATCGTAAAAGCTACTCTATATTTTATCATATCTTTTAGATGACGGGCTATGCTCAAAAATGAAAAAACTGCAAAAAAAAGGCCGCCCCTCCGGGCGGTCTCCTAAACCGGCACTCACTCCGCTAACACTTTGCCGATAAATTTCCGGACCGTGCACTTGCCCTGATCCGTCATTCCGCCGGGAGCATGCAGCTCACCCGGGAAGAGAATAATAAATTCACCGGGACAAAAATGAATATGCGAAAGCCTGGTTTCCGGCTTCTCAAAATAGTAATAATCTTCTTCTTCGTCCGCTTCGATCTCTTCGGCATCGGCGGGCAGATTGCCGTAATAAAGCAGCTCCTCGCCCTCGAGCACAAATTGAATATCGATGTAATCTTTGTGCACTTCATAGTGCAGCTCGTCGTCGTCTTTTGTTTCACTATCATAGATACTGAAAAAAATCTTGCCTCCGTCAAGCTCCACTTTGCCTTCACCGAATTCATCCCAATCATGGCTTCTGAGGTAACGCAGCAGCTGCCCGACCCTCGGATGCACCTGATCATAGCGGGAAGAATGTTCTACGGTATCATAAATCATAGACGCTCCTCCTGATTCATTTCTTCATAAAGTGACTGCGGATATACTCTATACTACCACGTTTCGGACTTGCTAAAACGCAGAAAAATACAATTTCTCCCCGGCTGTAAAATCTGATACGCGATCCCGGCTGAAGTTCTTACCCTCCCGGCCCCGCTGCTTTTTCCGGGCTTTTCGTGACTTTTTACAAAATACATAAATAAATTCAGAATATTTGTGGAATTTCAGGCTCGGCTCTTTTTGCTTTCTGCACAAAAAATTATCGATTTTGCACTATACTATATATGAAAGTACGAAAGGAGTTTTCGAGATGACGACTATAAAAGACATTGCCAGACTGGCAGGCGTTTCCATTGCAACGGTCTCCCGCGTTCTCAACGGCCAGAGCGGCGTCAGTGAGAGCAAAAGGCAGAAGGTCTTGAAAGTAGCAGAAGAGACCCACTACAGTCTGAATCGTTTTGCTGCCGGCATCAAGGAAAAAGCGCCTCACGTGCTGGTTTTATTTACGTCTGAAGAGGCCTCCGAAAGCTGTCAGGATGAGCTGCTGGGCGCCTGCGAAGAAGCGGCGGATCTTTTTTCCTCCGAGTCCATGCAGGTGGAATATTACGGCTACTCCGAATTAGACGAGGCCGCGGAACTTTTAGAAAAGATCCGGGAAGAAGAAGAAGATTTAGAAGGCCTGATTCTCTTGGGCGGCGTCCCCGAGATCCTGCGCCGGGAGCTGACCAGGCTTCGGGGCCGCGGCTGTCCGATGATTTTAGCCGCAGCAGAAGACGAAGAACTCTCCCCTCTTAGCGTCATCGATTATGAATATGCCATGCTCTATGACCTGATCGCTGAACTGGTCCCGCTTTTTGACCGGGAGCGCAAGGCCTTGATTTTCCACGAATCCCCCGCCGGCATCGACGGCGAAGGGGCTTTTTCCCTGCCGGGCTTTGAATTAGGGATTCAAAGTCTCCGGGCTCTTTATCCGGAAAAAGCCGTCTACAAACAAAACAAAGGCGCCTTTGCTCCGGAGATCTTCCCCGAAGGGAGCTGTGTGGTGCTCGATTCGGAAGACGCCACCCGCATTGCCCTGCAGCGCTACAAGACGCCGGAGGAAGGCGGGCCTGCCATCATCGGCTTCGGAAACAGCCCGGAACTGCAGGATGCCCTGGCGGATAACCGTCTGGCGGCTCTTTTGGATCTTTCGCCTTATGAGCTGAGCTTCAGGGCCGGTTTTTCCCTGATGCGCCGTCTCCTGCTGAAGCGGAAAATTCCCGTCCGCCAGCATGTCTTCCCTAATCTTTATATGAAATCCATGCTCCCCGAAATGCAGTACCGGCAAAAACTCAAAGAGCGTCTTGCCGAAGAGAGCGGCGACGAGGCCAAGGATGAGGCCAAAGAGGACTGAGCACCGGGCTCGGCTTAAAAGAAGAAAAGAAGATAGAAAAAGGCGGCTTTCCCGAAAGAAAACCGCCTTTTACTGACGGGCCGCTTAAAGGCGGCCCGATATTAGCTCAAGACTTAAGCTTCTGTTTTCCACAGACCATGCTTGTTGCAGTATTCATAAATCTCGCAGGGACCGTCTTCCACGGTAAAGCTCGCTTTCGGCTCTTCGCCCGGATTGAGGTCTACGCGCTGCACCTTGTTGCCCTGAACGCAGGTGATGAGCACGATATAGTGATCGTCTTCCATCGGATGCGGAACGCTTCCGACCTGAACCTTCACTTCATTGCCTTCACGCTTTACTTCAGGCACATGTTTCTCTTTGGCAGCGTCTGTCGTGCCAGCTTCCAATTCTTTCATTTCTTCGCCGCAGCAGACCAGATTGCCGTCGCTCTCATAGAGCAGCTCAGCAGCCGTACCGCATACCTGACATTCAAAAAAACGATATTTCTTCATTCTGTACTCCTTCCGAAATCTCCTTTAAATATTCTTATCGCTCGAAATCCGATAAGAAGGATCTGCTTATTATCTTAACAAAAGCCCGTCCCCTTTTCCGTGTGATTTGTACGTTTTGCCGAAAGAGCAAAGGCCCGCAAAGGCTCTAGGACTGAAGATGCGGAAGCAGAGCCTCGTCAAAAATCAGGAAATTATGGCGGCCCGCTCTGGCTTCGGAAAGCAGAATCGCCTCAAGTTCGGGCCACTCGGGAGACTGCCGGAGCTCGCCGAATTCCTTGTCCGTCAGCAGGAGAAAATAATGCGCAATGCCGTCCTGCTTTTCAAACCAGCTGTCCCGGTTCTGATAAGGCCGCATCTTAATCCCTTTTTCATCCGCGGTAATATCGCGCACCCTGACCTCCTCGTCCGAAAGCAAGGTATAGACATTGGCATTCCAGAATGTCGCAAAGCCGTAGTTGAGATCATGCTCTTCCATAAAGGCCAGATCCGTCTGCCGCTGCTCATAGTTCGGCGCATCCTCCGGCCGGATCGTCAGCACATGAAAGACGTTCACCAGCGCCGTAAGCCCCAGCACCAGCAGCAGCAAAAACCCGGCCCGGAAAGCGGGACGTTCCCGCGGCTTGAGACGTCTTGCAGCATCGCCCCGGAGCTCGCGTGCGGAAGGCGTTCTCAGAAGCTCAAAACACAAGGCGATCGCCGCCCAGAGGCCGCTTCCCAGAAGCGGGATCAGACGCCAGTTGGCCGCCCCCAGCTTGCCGAAAATATAAAGGAAAAGAATAATCCCCGCATTCACCGTGTGCACGAGAAGCAGGAGTTTCGTATTCTGATTTCTTATTTTCCGGTAGAAGAAAAGCCCCGCCAAAGGCAGAAATAAAATCAATAAGGCGCTGAAAATCAAAAGCATCAGCCCGAAAGAACGCGGGCTCACCATATGAATGTATTCATTATGTACCGAAGCGCCCGTCAGATTAAAAAAATCAGGGATGATTTTCAGAAAATGCTCCGTCCATTCCGCCGAGTTTGACCAGCTCGAATACGCATCGGCATAGCCGGCCCTGACCCCGCCGCGGCGCATAACACTCAAGACAATAAAACCGATCGCCGTCCCGCCCGTCAGGCTGATCAAGAGAACAACATTTTTATCGCGCAGGCGCAAAAATTCCGCCCGGTCCTCACTTAAAAGCAGCTCGAGCACAAGCCCGGCCGCAAGCGGGAGGAAAAAGACCGCCGCCATCTGCACCCCGTCCGTGCCGGCGCCGACGCAAAGCAAGCTCAGCAGCAGATAGCAAGGGATGCATTGTTTCGCTTCTTTTTGCCGGATCCTGAAGATAAGGCCCAGCCCCAAGGCCAGAAAAAACAAGCCCAGACTGTAATAAATAACATGGCCCCAGAAAATTTCCCGGAGCTTATCGCTGCCGGAAAAGAAGAGCAAAGAAACGGCAGATGCCGCCGCGGCCTGTCCCCGGCTGAGGGGCAAGGCCCGAAAAAAGAAATAGATACTCGCAGCAAAGAGCAGCAGAAAAATTGTAAGCCCCCAAAGCTGCACCTTTACACTCAGGCCCGCTGCCGCCAGCATCGGGATGTACCAGAGATTGGCCCCGAAGGGCAGCAGCCCCGCATAGTGAAAGGCCGGATCCAGACTCCGCCCGGCTTGCAAGGACGCCTGCGCCCATAAAATGGTATCCGTCGAATCCGAATGAATAAAGGCGGCAGACGGCCCCCAGATATAGCGCAGCAAAACGAGGAGGCTGAGCAGAAAAAAGGCAAAAACGAAGCCTTCACGCCACGCCTTCGGCCCGCCGCTGCTCAGGACCCGTCCCT
>CALLQJ010000206.1 GCA_938014865.1 uncultured Fastidiosipila sp. | reverse complement strand
TGGGCCGTATAGCCGCCCGCACCGCCGGCCGGAATGATCGATACACGTTCCACCCGGTCCGTCTCGGAAACCGTACGCAGCACCAGGGCATGGCCGGCTTCGTGGAAGGCGGACAGTCTTCTTTCTTTATCGGAAAGGACACGGCTTTTCTTCTCCGGCCCGAGCATGACTTTAAAGACCGACTCGGAAATATCCTCATAGCTGATGCTGTTTTTGCCGTTTCGTGCGGCCAGCAGAGCCGCCTCATTAAGCAGGTTCGCAAGATCCGCACCGGTAAAGCCGGGCGTCACCCGCGCAATTTCTTTCAGATCAACATCATCTTCAAGCGGTTTATTGCGGGCATGGACCCGGAGAATTTCTTCGCGTCCTTTGATATCCGGGCGCTGCACCACGACACGGCGGTCAAAACGGCCGGGACGCAGCAGGGCCGGATCGAGTATATCCGCTCGGTTGGTCGCTGCGATAATGATGGATTCTTCGTTCGGACCGAATCCGTCCATTTCCACCAGGAGCTGATTAAGCGTCTGCTCACGCTCATCGTGCGAACCGCCTAAGCCGGTGCCGCGCTGACGGCCGACCGCATCAATTTCGTCAATAAAAATGATAGAGGGCGCATTCTTTTTTGCCGTCGCAAAAAGGTCACGCACACGAGAAGCACCGACACCGACATACATTTCAACAAAGTCGGAACCGCTTATGGTATAAAAAGGCACGCCTGCTTCACCGGCAACGGCTTTCGCCAGCAGCGTTTTACCGGTACCGGGCGGGCCTACAAGCAGAATGCCGCGGGGAATTTTAGCTCCGAGGCGCTCATATTTCTGCGGATTTTTCAGGAAATCAACCACTTCCCGCAGTTCTTCTTTTTCTTCATCAGCGCCGGCGACATCTTTAAAGGTCACATCGTTTTTCGAAGGATCCGCCACTTTGGCCCGGCTGCGTCCGAAGTTCATCGCACCCTTGCCGTCACCGCCCTGGCGGGAAAACATCAGCCAGACAAAGAAGGCCATGGAACCGAACATCAGGACCATCAAAATAAGATTAGCCCACATGCCCAAATCTACCGGATTCTCATAATCAAAAGTCAGCTGATTGCTCTGCTCAGCCGTCTTCAGTTCATCAAGAAGATCCTGCATCCAATAAGGGGAGATCTGTTTGGAAGCCGCCTGACTGTTTTTCACTTTGTTTTTAAACTTGACTTCCAGCGTGTTGCCCGTCACCCGGGCCGCTTCAACATTTCCGACCTGAATCTGTTCAAGCACCTCGGAATAGCTCAGATCCGGTCCGCCGGTATTCCGGTTTAAAAACACAGCAACAAGGATCACGATGGCTAATAAAATTATGTAGAAGGATAACCCTCCGGATTTTCTTTTCCTCGTACTCATTTCAACTCCTTCACCCTCTTATTCGGCAATGCATCGGGGCATGCGTCATGCTTCTCCGTTTTCCTTCATATAGCGAATGTCCGGCAGATTGCGGTAGAGCCCGTCATAATCCAGCCCGTAGCCGACGATGAATTCATCGGGTATTTTCATCCCGATATAATCCACTCTTATGTCCGCCTTTCTTCTGTCCGGCTTATCAAATGCCGCACAGATCGCCAGACTTCTCGGATTGCGCGTCTGCAGCACCTGGCGCAGCTTATAAAGCGTCAGCCCAGAGTCAATAATATCTTCTACGATAATGACATCACGGCCGGCAATGTGTTCATCTAGATCCTGTATAATCTTCACCTCGCCGCTGCTTTCCGTGCCGGAGCCGTAGCTCGAAACTTTCATGAAGTCAATCCGGCAGGGGACGTCAATATAGCGGATCAGGTCCGCCATAAATACAAAAGCACCGCGCAGCACTGCAATGAGCAGCAGCTCCCGGCCCTTGTAATCTTCGGAAATCTGCCGGCCGAGACGCTCGCACATCTCTTGTATTTTTTCCTTAGGTATCATAATATCGCTTACTTCAAGTGCCATAGAACCCTCTTATCTCTTCTTATTTATTGCGGGAATTATACCATATGAGCCTGAAGCATTCAGTCTTATTCAGGCCGCATTGCCTTATCTTAACACTTTCATAACGATTCAGCCTTGCCCCGTTTGTCAGCGGAGGCAAAAGGACCCGCGAATCGCGGCAAAAGAGCAAAAGATCGGAAGAGCGTGGTGTAGGGAAAGAGTGTAGATCTCGGTGGTCGCCGTATCATTAA
>CALLQJ010000205.1 GCA_938014865.1 uncultured Fastidiosipila sp. | reverse complement strand
GAATTTGGATCACCTGCCGAATCTGAACAGCATCCAGTCCGGCGGAAACAATTACCGCATTGATTTGGACCCGGACAGCCTGAGCTTTGATCTTGCCTCATTGCCCGGTGCCTTTGAACCGGCCCGAGCCGAATGGCGTGACGCGGGGATCAGCGTTGAAGGTACCGTACTCAGCCTGGATAAGGAAGCATTCCCGGAAGGCAATCATCTGATTTCCTACAGCTATCTTGTACATAAAGGGAATGATCTGAGAGCGCAGGTCAAGCTCAGCTTTGATCCGAATGTTCTGATTGAGCACAGCGATGAGACAGAACCGGAGCCTGCGGAACCGTCCGAAACAGAGCCGGAAGTGACGGAGCCTTCGGAGACAGAACCCGTCGAGACAGAGCCTGAGATTACCGAGCCGTCTGAAACGGAACCCTCTGAGACCGAAGCGGATGTCACCGAGCCTTCCGAAACAGAACCGGAGGTAACGGAGCCGGAGATTCAGTGGATCCGCGATGAGAAGAGCGAAATCTCCGTAGCCGTGCAGAAAGATATTCTGCAGCAGAATTTAGAGCTGATTGTTGACCCGATTCATAAAGTCCGAGAAGACATGATCAGCCGGGAGTATGACATTTATTTCACAAAGGACAATGAAGAATATCAGCTGAATGTCCCGGTCAAAGTCCGGATTCCTTACGCGGCGCCTTTAAAGAAAGAAGGGCTGAAAGTTTTCCACGATACCGGCAAAAAGCTGATCGAAATCGAAGCCTATATTGCAGACGACTATGTTGAATTTACGGCCGATCACTTCTCCATTTATATTTTGGCCAATCCGGTCACGGGAGAAGTTAAACCGGCGGATGAGAGCAAAGCGGATGATGGTAAAACAGAGGCGACAAAAGCCGCTTCTGATAAGACGAAGACAGAAGCTCAGCTGACGAAGACCGGGGAGACCGGAGAACATACCGTCTTCTTTACCGTCGCGGGCACGCTTGCACTGGCCGCCGCCGTCATTGTCATCATCATCAGAAAAAGAAAAGAAAACATCAGCTGAAGGCTCAGGAAAAAGAGCAGCTTTCTGACGGAAGAAGATAAAAGAAAAATAAGATAAATAAGAAAGAGGGGATGTCCGCGCATCCCCTCTTTTTATCGCTTTAGCCGCTGACCTTTGCCCAGCAGTCTTCCAGAGCTTTGACCGCTTCTGAAATATCCTCTTCCGGAAGCCGGCCGAAACCGATGATTAAATCATAAGGCCTTTGGCAGTTAAAACAATACTCTTGCATGCACTGGATGTGAATGCCGCAGCCGGCCGCTGCGTTCACAAAATCTTCAGCCGTCACGGCGCCTTCCGGGATGGCCGCCGTCATGTGAAGACCTGCGGGTCCGGCAAAGAGCGTCCACGGGAGGCTGCTTTTTTCAATGGCTTCAAGCAGGCGCTTTCGCTTGCGCCGGTAAAGCCGCCGGGCCCGGGTAAGATGGCGTTCAAAGACATTTGAACGGATGAGTTACGCTAAGAATGACTGTTCGGTCGGGGGGGCC
>CALLQJ010000204.1 GCA_938014865.1 uncultured Fastidiosipila sp. | reverse complement strand
TCGTGTGCTGTGACAGGAGCATCTTGCCGGGCCGGCTCGCGTGTCTCAGACTTCCCCTCCGAGCTCTGCCCTGTCTGCAGATTGTCCTGTGCATCTTCTGCCGGAGCATTTGCAAATGCGTCTGCAGCGGCTGCTTTCTCATTAGGTTTCGGGGTCTCGGCCTGAACCTGCTGTAAATTCGTTCCGCAGGCTTCGCAGAACTTAGCATGCTCGGCATTCACATGGGAACAGTTGGGACATTTCATTTCCTCTAACCTCCTGTACAAATGCTTTTATTCAGTCAAATTATAACATAGCAGCTAATTTTTCTGATCAATATGGCTGCCGCTTAATGTCTTTTTAATGTGGACTTTTTGCGTAATAGTATCTTTTAATTCATCCACGTGAGAAATCACCCCGATGAGGCAATTTCGCCCCGCCAGACCTGTAATCGTCTGCCCTGCCCGGCGCAGGCTTTCGCTGTCCAGGGACTCAAAGCCTTCATCGATAAAGAGGACTTCCGTGTCAATGCCGCCGTTCATGGCGCTCACGGTATCCGAAAGGCCTAAGGCCAGAGCCAGGGAGGTCATAAAGGTCTCCCCGCCCGACAAGGTCTTGACCGGCCGGAGCTTTCCGGTATGGGCATCGAGCACGTCCATTTCCAGGCCGTCCTGTGCATTGCCCCCGCTCGCGACCTCACGATGCTTTAAAAGATAACGATTCATGCTCATTTTCTGCAGATGAAGGTTCGCTTCATAAAGAATATTTTTAAAATAAAAAGCCTGTACATACTGTTCAAAACTCATGCGCATCTTGCCCTTCATCCGTCCGGAAGCAAGTGCACTGACCTCTTCAAAGAAAAGCCGTTCTTTCCGTGTGCTTTTCAGCTCCGAAAGGGTCTCTTCCAGCCGGCTGCCGGAGCGTCTGAGCCGTTCCTGCTCGCCCGAACAAAAGCGCAGCTCCTCTTTTTCCGCTTCAAGTGCCGCCTTCGCTTCTTCGTAGACTTTTTCTAAAAGCTCGGTATCCGGCGGGGTCTTCCCGGAAAGTTTTTCGGCATAACGCTTTTCTTCTTCCGAATAATGGTGCAGCGCCTTGGCGTACGCCTCACAGGCCCTGCGATACTCAAGTTCCTCAGCTTTCGGCAAAAGCGCGGCCCGGTAAGCCGCAAGCTCCGAAAAGCCCTTGCGCCGGAAGGCTTCATCTCTGGCCTCCTCAGCCCGGCGAAGCTGTGCCGCGGTCTCGCGGGCATGCGCCGAAGCGGTCTTGGCCGAACCCTCCGCCTCGTTGAGCCGGGCTTCTTTTGCCTTGCGCTCATTTTCCAGCTGCATTTTTTCCGCCTTCAGCGCGGCATTTTCAGTCTGCAGCTGCTCAAGCGCCGTCCGGCAGGCCGCAAGATCTTTAAACTGCAGACGCTCACGCCCTTCTTTAAGCTGCACGCCGAGCGAAAGCAGCTTGCGTTCCGCCCTGTCTTTTGAAGCCGCAAGGGCGAGGCGCTGTTCTTCATAGTGCCCGGCTGTCTTTTCTTTTTCAGCGATCAGATTCTGCCGCCGGCTCTCCCGGCTCTCTTCCTCGGCGAGCGCGTCGAGCGCCTCCGCATTTTTCCGGGCGGCCGCCTCCGCCTTCTTTATTTCCGCAGCGGGCTTTTGCTGCCAGGCCTCAATAAGCGCAAGGCTCAGCGTCTGCTCCTCTTCGTCCGCCTCTTCGGGGAAGAGCGGGGCAAAGGCCTTGAGGCGTTCCGCGGCCTCGTGCAATGCCTTTTGCAGCTCCCTGAAGACTTCCGCACAGCGTTCCGTTTCCCGGCCCGCCGCCTCACTTCGGGCACGGGCTTTTTGCCAGCTGTCTTCACTGACCATTTGGTTTTCGGCCTCAGCTTTATGCGGATGAGACCTCGACCCGCATACGGGACAAGGTTCGCCGTCTTCCAAAGCGGCCGCCAGATAAGCGGCTTGATTATTCAAAAAAGCCTTTTCACAGGCGGCGCTGCGGGCATAAGAGGCATCCCGCTTGCTGAGGGCCGTCTTGTACGCCTCGGCCGCCTTCCCGGCCTCAATCAGCAGGGCTTTTGTTTTCTCGCCTTCTTCGGCCAGCGCCCGATAGCGGCTGAGGGCTGTGCCGAGCCGCTCTTCTTCATGCTGCAGCTTGAGACGGCGCAAAGGCAGATCCCCCGCCTCTTTTGAGGCCTCACGCAGTGTCCGGAGTTCCTTTTCCACTTCTTCCGCTGCTTTCAGAAGCTCCTCCTCGTGTTTTTCCGTCTCGCCGAGCGTTTCTTTTTCATCCTCCAGCGCCTGCTTGAGCTGTTCTTGTTTTTCGTAGAGGGGGAGACTTTTTTCCAAAGCGACAATCTCGGCATCCTGTTTCGCCAGCCCGGACCAGGCCGAACGTCCGGCTTCCGCACGCTTTTTAAGCGCCTCGAGCGCCCGGCGGATTTCCCCGGCCTCTTTCCGGTACGCCTCCGCCTCGCGCCGGCGATCCTGAAGCGCCTGATTCAAGGCTTCCGCTTTTTCCTGAAGGCCCTTGAGACCTGCTGCATCCTCATGCCGCTTCAGCTTCTTTTGCAAAAGGCTGATGTTTTCTTCTTTTAGGCGCAGCGCGTCCAAAGCCTTCTGAATCTTTTCACGCTCAGCAAATGCCTCCTGCAGATGCAGTCCGGCGTAATAGGCTTCTTCCTGCGTCTTGCACTTGGCGCTGAGCGTCCGGACCGTTTCCCGAATCTGCCCGAGCCGCTCGCGGAGTGCGGCTTCACGTTCCCTGAGGTAGTCCAAGAGGGCCGTTTCGCCGTCTTCCGAGTGAAAGAAACGCAGGCGTTCGGCATCAAGGCCTGCCGCTGCGGGCCGTTCTGCCGTCTCTCCGCTTTCCGGCCGTTCTTCCTGCTCCGGAAGAATCTCTTCCATGAGGCGCTCTTTATCCTTGAGCAGGAGCCCTTCTTCTTCTTCCGCCCGGCGGAAACGCTGCTGCAGCGCATCCTGATAGCGCTTATAGTCTTCCGTCGCAAAAAGCTCCCGGAGAATATCCGAACGCCGCCGGCTGTCCGCCTGCAGCAGTTCGGTAAACTGCCCTTGGGCAATCATTGAAATCTGCCTGAATTCTTTGTAGCGCATCCCCGTAATTTCAATGACGGTCCGGTTCACTTCCGTAATGCGGCTGAGCACCTTGCCGTCCGGCAGGAGAAGTTCGGCTTTGGCCGGCGAATCCACCATCCCCTCCCCGCGCAGGGCGGGCCGGGTGTAAGGCGGCTGCCGTTTGATTTCATAGATTTTCCCCCGCTGAGAAAAGCGCAGCATCACGTAGGTCGGGGTCTTTTCGTCCGCAAAGTCGCTTCGAAGGTCCGCTGCATCCCGCCTTTTGCCGCTGCTTTCGGCAAAAAGCGCGAAGCAAATGGCATCGTAGATACTGGTTTTGCCGGCACCCGTATCGCCGCTGATTAAGAACGGGACGCTTTGATCAAAGGCCGTAAAGTCCAGGCTTTCCTTGCCGGCATAAGGGCCGAAGGCGGAAATTTCCAGGTATAAAGGTCTCATGCTTTCCTCCTTTCGGCATCCTCGGCCCTGAGCTCATCTAAGGTCTCCTGCAGGAGAGCTTCTTCTTGGCTGTCCGGCTCCCGGCCGCTCTGTTCCCGGTAAAAGTCTTTAAAAAGGCTTAAGAGATCTTTGTTTTCGGGGCGCTCCGAAGCCTTCATCGGCGCGCCTTCGGCTTCAGCATTCCGCTTGGGAATCATATTCAAAACGTTCGGGTATTTGACCTGCAGCCGGCGCAGCGGATGACTTAAGCGTTCTTCATCAAGCAAGGTAATTTCCAGAAAAGCTTCCCGTTCACGCCGGCTGAGGCTGTCCGCTTCTTCTATTAAGTCTTTCAGATAGCCTTCTTTTCGCAGGACGGGATGTTTCGCTTTAATCGGGAGAAATTCTACAGCTGCCGCTTCCCCGGGAGCGCGAAGCTCAATCAGCGGGAAGCTTTTCTGCTGATCGGCCTCCGAAAAGGAATAGGCCAAAGGCGATCCCGCATAACGGATATAAGGCGCCGACAAGGCCTGCGGGCGATGCAGATGGCCGAGGGCCGCATAGCTGAAGCGCTCAAGCAGACGGCTGCTGCACGCTTCGAGGCCGCCGATGATATTAAGCTCGGAATCCGAGGTTTCCGCGATGCCGTCCGCCGCATAATGCTGATGGCTCAAAAGGACGCTTCGCTCTCCTTCCGGCAAGTCCAGCGCCTCGAAAATCCGCTCTAAGGCATCGTCATAATTTTCAATCGTATCGGCCTCCTCCGGGAAGAGGAGCCGTGCTTCGTAAAGATGAAAATAAGGCAGGAGCACAAAGTGCACAGGTCCCCAGGCATCCTCAAGCGTGATCACTTCCGGCAGGCTCCGGAGATCGCCCTTTATATGCACGCGCTGCCGGGCCATGAAACTCGCCCCGTAAGACAGGCGGGCCGGTGAATCGTGATTGCCGGCAATCATGAACACATGAAGCGGCAGATCCGCCAGCTCCGTCAGGAAGGCATTGAGCATTTCAACACTTTCCGCCGAGGGCCTCGCCTTATCGTAGATATCCCCGCAAAGGAGAAGGGCGTCGGGCTTTTGATCCCGGACAAAGCCGAGCAGAATCCCGAGCATGTGTTCTTGTTCTTCTTTTAAAGAAAGTTCGTGAAAGCGTTTTCCCAGATGCAAATCCGCGGCGTGCAGTATTTTCAAGCGCTGCTCCTTTCCCGCTTCGGCATGAAGCGTCGGCTGTCGTGTCGGCTGTCGTTTAAAAAAGGCCGCTTGCGCGGCCCTTGCGTGATCTGCGGATCAGTAATTTAAACCGGCCAGATAGCCCCAGTCACGGACATAAATGCGGCTGTCCGGTGATTTCTGCTCAAGTTCGATGAGCTCGGTCACCTGACTTTCCGCCGTATCAATATAGTGGACAATTCCGGCGGCTACGGTAGTGGGCCGGTCCCCGTATTCCCCGTGGTGGCCGGAGATAATCGACTGAAGCTGCCGGTAAAACGCTTCGTTATACGCCGTGATGATATCGTCTTTAAAGCGGGCCAGGTATTCGATGCCCTGTACGCGGTGATTGGCATACCAGTAAGGCGCCATCTCCAGCTCGTCGTATTCAAAAATTTTCCCGATATCATGCAGGAAGACCCCCATGACCAGGAGGTCGCAATGCTCCTGCAAAAAGGGATTGTCTTCAATCATCACCGCCAAAATCCGCAGCATTTTAAGCGTGTGGTGCGCCAGGCCGCCGATGACGCTGTCATGGTGGCTGATTGCGGCACCTTCTATCATAAAGCGTCCTTTGATTTCCGGTGCATTGATAATCTGATCGATCAGCATCCAGCACAAATCGGAGGTTCCCGCCTCGTTAAGGCTGCGTTTGGCTTTCTTCCACAAGGCCAGAATATCTTCCTGCGGAATCGATTCTAAAAAATCCCGTTTTTTCAGCGAGGGATCTTCCGAGCGTTCAATACGATGGACGGTGAGGTATTGCTGCCCGTTGTATTCCGATCCTTCCACATCCGCTTCGTAAATGCCCGTCCCGTATTCAAGCACGGGCGCAAAAATATATTCTTCCCAGATTTTAAATTCTGCATCCTGATCTTTATTCAGAAAGCGGCCGACCATGAAGTCATTCTTTTTTCCGCTGCGCACCTGAGGCGGCATATTAATATATACCGACCCCTGACTGCGGCGACCTCTGCTCAGTGCTTCGTTAAGATCTAAAATTGCCATTCTGCTCAATCCTATCTAATCTTCTTTTTTATCTGCCGGCTCCCGGCGATCGCGTTCATTCTGCCGCCGAAAACCTGCTCATTCTATTACTTTAACGCAAGATGAGGCCTTTGTCCCCCGCCTGAAAGCGAAATTATTCATCCGGAAGCAGGCCGGGTCTTTACTCTTCCTCTTCTTCCGCTGCCTCAGACACAGCCTCTTCTGTCCCGTTCTCTGCCTCCCCGGGCGGGGCTTCGGCCGCTTCAGCCGCTTCACCCGCTCCTCCTTCAGGCGGAACGCCGCCTGCGGACGCGGGCGCCTTCCGGGCCTGCCGTGCGGCAATTTTGATTTTCAGCATTTTATAAAGGCCTGCTGTCAGCGGTACTGCGGCAAGCATGCCCAAGGCGCCGGCGAGTGAACCGCCGATCATGACCGCACTGAAGACCCAGATCCCCGGCAGGCCGATGGCGTGGCCGACGACTTTGGGATAAACCAGATTATTATCAATCTGCTGAACAATGCCTTGAAATTCACTCCTGCCGGAGGA
>CALLQJ010000203.1 GCA_938014865.1 uncultured Fastidiosipila sp. | reverse complement strand
GTTTTGATCGATGATCTCGTCCCCGCAGGCACCAAGGAACCTTACCGGATGATGTCTTCCAGGGCCGAGTACCGGCTCCTTTTGCGCCAGGATAATGCCGACCTGAGACTCAGCGAGATCGGACACGCGGTCGGGCTTTTGCCGGAAAAACAATACCGCAAGTTTTTAAAAAGAAAAGCCCTCCTCGAGCAGGAGTATAAGCGCCTTAAAACGACAAGGG
Organism: uncultured Fastidiosipila sp.; assembly: GCA_938014865.1. GTDB lineage: Bacteria > Bacillota > Clostridia > Saccharofermentanales > Fastidiosipilaceae > JAAYZH01. The sequence continues at coordinate 4,311 of CALLQJ010000203.1, read as the reverse complement.
TGAAACCTAGCGAAAAAACCAATGCCTTTCTGGAAAGCCGCGGCAGCACGGCGCTGAAAAATGCCGCCTCGCTGGCGGATCTTTTAAAGCGGCCCGAAATCTCCTACCTTTCGCTTTCGGAAATTGACGAGGGGATTATCACGGATAATCCGCAGCTCATTGAAAGCGTCGAAAACGAGATCAAATACGAAGGCTATATCAAAATGGAAGAACGGCGGATCGAAAAATTCCGCCAGACCGAATCGCGCCGCCTCCCGGAAGATCTGGATTACCGGAGTATTTCGGGCCTGCGGCTCGAAGCCCGGCAAAAACTCACGGCCGTCAGGCCGCGTTCGCTCGGACAGGCCGGGCGGATCTCCGGGGTTTCGCCGGCGGACATCGCCGTATTGCTGGTGTACCTGGAAAGCAAGAAAAGAAGAGAGAAAGAAGATGGAAAATAAAGCAATCAATCAGGAAAACGACAGTGCCCGGAAAAAGGCGTAGCGTATTCACGTCCTCCTTTCCGAAGACGGACGGTTCACGTCAGAAGAAGCCGATAAGCTTGCGCTTTTTTCAGAACTTGTGCTGAGAAAAAATGAAGTGATGAATCTTACCGCCATCACGGAACCGGAAGCCTTTTACGTCAAGCATCTCCTGGACAGCCTGAGCCTGCTGCCGCTTTTGGACGACTATGCGCCCGCCGAAGGCCCCTGCCGTCTGCTGGACATCGGCAGCGGGGCGGGATTTCCCGGCGTGCCGATTAAAATTATGCGCCCTGAAACGGAGGTACTGCTTCTGGATTCCCTGAAGAAGCGCTGCCGCTTTTTAGAAGAGCTGATCTCGGCCCTTAAAGTTGATAAGATCACGGCGCTGCACAGCCGCGCGGAAGATGCGGCCCGGCGCAAAACGCTCCGGGAACGTTTTGACCTGGTCACGGCCAGGGCCGTGGCTTCTTTGCCGGTGCTCCTGGAACTGGCGCTTCCTTTCTTACGTACGGGCGGCTGTTTTCTGGCTATGAAAAGCAATGATGAAGAACTGGCTTCGGCAGGCAAAGCCCTCAAGCTCCTGAACGGGGAATACATCGCTTCCCGCCGCCTCAGCCTGCCCGGCGATCAGGGCGAGCGGGTCATCCTGGTTTTCCGAAAAAGCGGAGCCGTTCCGGGCCGTTTCCCCCGCAAGGCCGGCACCCCCGGAAGGAAGCCGCTCATATGATATAATAAAGTGATTGATTTTTCGGAGGAAACAGATGTCAGAACAGGATAAATCCCAGAACAAAACAGCCGATCCGAATAAAACCGCGGAAGAGCTTTTTGAAGAAAATATAAATAATGTCATTCCCGTCGTACTCGAAGAAGAGATGAAAAAATCCTTCATCGACTATGCGATGAGCGTGATTACCGACCGTGCCCTGCCCGATGCCAGAGACGGTCTGAAACCGGTGCACCGGCGCATTCTGTATTCCATGCAGACGCAGGGCCTGACACCGGACAAGCCGTATCGTAAATCCGCCACCGTGGTCGGTGAAGTCTTAGGCCATTACCATCCGCACGGAGATGCTTCGGTCTATGATGCCATGGTGCGTATGGCGCAGGATTTTTCCATGCGCCACACGCTGGTGGACGGCCACGGCAACTTCGGTTCGCGTGACGGGGACCCGCCGGCTGCTTATCGTTACACAGAGGCCAGACTGACCCGCTTAGGGGTTGAAATGATGGCCGACATCAATAAAAACACGGTGGATTTCAAGCCGAACTTTGATGAGCATGAAATGGAGCCGGTAGTACTGCCGACCCATTTCCCGAACCTGCTCGTGAACGGCTCGACGGGGATTGCCGTCGGGATGGCTACGAATATTCCGCCGCATAATCTGGGGGAAACCATCGACGGCACCATCTATCTGATGCGCCATCCGGAAGCGACGGTCACCGACCTGATGCAGTTCATTAAGGGACCGGACTTCCCGACGGCGGGCACCATCATGGGAACGAGCGGTATCCGGGACGCCTATGAAACCGGCCGGGGGCGCATTGTCGTCCGGGCCGAAGCGGAAATTGAAGAGACGTCCCGCGGCAGGCAGGAAATTATCGTGCGTGATCTGCCGTATGCCGTCAATAAAGCCAGACTGATCAAGCGCATTGCGGATCTGGTCAAGCAAAAGAGAATAGACGGCATCACCAATATCCGAGACGAGTCCGCCCGTGATGAGGCCGTACGCATCATCATTGAACTGCGTCGTGATGCCAATGCCAACCTGGTCCTTAATCAGCTTTACAAGCATTCACAGATGCAGGATACCTTCAGTGCCAATATGCTGGCCCTGGTCCAGCAGGAAGACGGTTCCTTCAAGCCGGAGCGCATGACCCTGAAATCTGCTTTGCAGCATTTTATCGGTCACAAACGCGAGGTGACAATCCGCCGGATCAAATTTGATCTGGAGAAAGCCGAGGCCCGGCGCCATATTGTCGAAGGACTGCGCATTGCGATTGACAATATTGATGAAGTGATCCGGATCATCCGTTCGTCCGAGACCGAGACCCAGGCGAAGGCAAGACTGAGCGAGCGCTTTGAGCTTTCCGAACGTCAGGCACAGCATATTGTCGATATGCGTCTCGGCCGCCTGACCGGCCTGGAACGCGACAAGCTTGAAGCCGAGTACCGGGAACTCAGTGAAAAAATTGATTATTACCGTCGTGTGCTTGCCGACGAAGGCATGCTGCTGGATTTAATGGAAGAAGAACTTTTGGATTTCAAGCAGCGCTTTGCCGATGAACGGCGGACCAAAATTGATATTTTCGGAGAAGAAGGCATTGCCGATGAATCGCTGATTTTAGAAGAACAGGTGGCCATTACCCTGACGCACTTCGGCTATATCAAAAGAATGCCGATCACGGAATACACGCCGCAGCATCGCGGCGGCCGCGGCGTTATGGGGCTGCAGATGCGGGAGGAAGATTACGTGGAAAATCTTTTCTGCAATTCCACCCACGACTTTATGCTCTTCTTTACCAGCAAGGGCAAGGTCTTTAAATTAAAAGGCTATGAAATTCCGGAAGCGAGCCGGCAGGCCAGAGGAACGGCCATTGTCAACCTGCTGCAGCTTGAAGCGGATGAAAGCATTGAAACGGTTATCAATCTGCCGGGCGATCATGAAGGCGAGGGCCTGCTCTTCTTCGCAACCCGGATGGGCAATGTCAAAGTGACCAAGCTTTCGGAGTTCGCCAATATTAACCGAAGCGGCATCATCGCCATTCGTCTTCTCGAAGGCGATAACCTGGTCTCCGTGCTCCATCTTGACGAGCGCTGTGATTTGATGCTGATGACCGCGCACGGACAGGCCATTCGTTTCTCACAAAAGGATTTGCGCCCGATGGGCCGTGACACGCAGGGTGTCCGCGGCATCCGCCTTGAAGACGGAGATGAGGTTGTCGGCGTGATTCCGGTGAGCTCGGATGAAGACAAGCTGCTCATGATTACCGAGAAAGGCTACGGCAAGAGCACCCTCGCCGGCGAGTACCGAAGACAGTCCCGCGGCGGCAAGGGCCTGATTACTTATAATATTTCGGAAAAAACGGGCCGTCTGGTCGGCGCCTCCATTATTGAAGACGAACAGGATATCATGATCATGAATGATGCGGCTTTGATTATCCGGATATCCGGCGATGAAATTCCGGTACTCGGACGAAATACCCAAGGCGTTAAGATCATGCGGACGTCGGACGGTCTTGTCCGCGATTTCTCAGTTGTTGAATTCGAGGAAGAAGACGACGAAGAGAAGGCGGAAGAAGAAAACGGAGAAGGCAAAGATGAAGCTGAAGAGAAGGATGCACAGGAAACGCTGTCCGATGACACAGCTGAAGTTTCGGCAAAAGAAACGGAAGCTGAAGCGAATCCGCCGGAAACCGCAGAGCCTGCTGCGGACGGTGCGGATGAAGAAGCATAAGATCCCTTTGGGAGATAAGGGCAAGCTGAGGATCTTCTCTATACATATAGTTATATAAAGGAAGCTTGTCGCCATGCTGCAAAGTTCATCGAATCTCCCGGAACGAAATCATTATAAAAAACAACCGTGTTAAGAACGGAACAGAAAACGGAAAGTCAGCTCTTAAAAAAAGCGGCTTTCCGTTTTTAACGTTATACAGCAGTTAAAGATTTAAAGAAGGCTTAAAGAAAAGAAACGCCCGGCCTGGTAGCAAGAAGACATGGGTATTTATGAAAAATGTCCTTGACTTAAGCTAAATGCGTTGATACTATAGTCAAGCGCTCTTAAGCGAGACGCGCACGGACCTTGAAAATTGAACAGTGAAACAAACATGCAAACAGACGGATCTTTAC
>CALLQJ010000202.1 GCA_938014865.1 uncultured Fastidiosipila sp. | reverse complement strand
GACTTTCTCCTCCTCGTCCAGCACGATGGTCTGCCCCGCCAGAATACGCTGCATGCGTTCGGAAAAAAACGGCGTCTCCGAGACCGCAATAAGATCAGACGCTTTCAGCCGGCGCAAAAGGCTTTGCGAAGGACTGAAGACAGCACCGCGCTTTTGCGCCTTGATATCCCCGAGAGAGAGGCCGCTTTTAAGAAGTCTCAGCCCCGAAAGATCCGGTGCGTTAAGCGGCAGGAGATGAAGTTTTCCGCCGTGAAAGCGCAGTCTGTTTCTGCCGAGCTGCCGGTCCAGCCACGCATCTCCCGCCGTAAAATTTTCCCGGAGGAATTTTCGAAACGCCTCTTCCGCAGCCGCCGTGCTGCGCTTTCCCGCCGGGCTTTTCTTTCCCAAAGGGCTTTGCTTGCCGGAAGTTCCCTTCCTCGAAATGGGAACGGAGCGCGCCGCATGGCTCTTCTCCGTCTCCCCGGGCTCTTCTTTTTTTCGGAGCACGGCTGCAAAATGTCCTTCCCCCTGCCCGTCCTGCGGCCAGATCCTGAGGCAATTGCGGAAACGCTCATCTTCGCCCGGAGGAATCAGACCCGGCCGGACCCCCTTCGCTTCATACAGAGCAGCCGAGGCTCGGGCTAAATAAAAGTTCGGATGTGCCTTAAGAAATTCCGCAATCCGGCCCTCGTTTTCTTCCATATTAAATGTACAGGTGGAATAGACGATTCGCCCGCCCGGGGCCAGAAGCCTCGCCGCGCGCTCCAGCAGCGCCCGCTGCGCTGCCGCATCCGAAGAGGGGCCGTAGGCTTCCCAGGCCTTGACCGCCCCGGGATCCCGGCGGAACATCCCTTCTCCGGAACAGGGCACATCACAAATCAACAGGTCAAAAAAGGCATCAAAAGACGCGGGAAAGTCCTTGATCGGATCCGCCGAGCTGACAAGCGAAGGTTCCGCAGCCGAGCGCTCCAGATTAATCTGCAGGATCTTGGCCCGTTTCCGCTCAATGTCATTGGCCAGAAGCAGGCCCTCTTCTTTAAGCTGCGCTAAAATCTGCAGGCTCTTGCCGCCCGGGGCCGCACATAAATCCGCCGCGCGTTCTCCGGGCACCGCAGCAGCGGCTTCGGCCGGGAGCATGGCGGAGGCTTCCTGAAGATAGATCAGGCCGAGCTGAAAGAGCACGCTCTGCCCCGCCCGGGCTCCTTCCGGCAGATAAAAACCGTCTCGTGCCCACGGTACCTTGCAAAGAAAATCCTCGGGCTGCAAAGAAAGTTCCGGAAATTCTGCCGCCATAAGCGCCGCGGCCTTCTCCGGACGGATCCGGGCCGTATTCACCCGCCAGGCCCGTTTTACCGTCTTTTCTTCTAAAGCGCTGAAAAAACGCCGGGCTTCGGCCTCCGGATTGAGGCCGTTTTCGTCTTGACTTTGAAAGAGCGCCGTGACGGCGCTGCGAAAACTTTCGGGAAGCTCCATATTACTGCTCCAAAAAAGCGGCCAGCTGAAAGGCCAGGCGTTTGACATGATCTTTGGAAAAGAGATCCGGGCGCAGGATGACCTTCATGGTTTCGATAAAGGTATCGGCCCCGCCGGCCCGGCAGATTCGTTCGTAAATCCCGCGGGCCCGGTTTTTATTGCTTCGCTTGATGTCCCATAAAGATAGGGCCGCCGCGGCCGGAAGCTGCCGGATCAAGGCGGTATAAGGCTGTACAAAAAGAGCCTCCTGCAGATCGTCATCCGCCCAGAAAATATCGCGGGTATAAAATTTCATCCCGTAATTTTCCCTGAGATGCTGCCAGAGATCCAGACGATCCGACATCGAGAGTTCTTCCTGCGTATATAAGGCGTCTTCAAATTCATCGATCATGCACGCTTTCAGGAAGTCGCGCAGCAGGATCAGAAGACGCTGCTTGGCATAGCCGGGCCGCTGTTTTCCGAAGAGCGCATCGCAGTCGTCGAGCGCCATCAGTTCAAAGGCCAAGCCGTAAAAGTCCTTGAGTTCCTCTTCGATCAGAGAATACGGCAGCAAGGCCTCCTGGCTTTCGTGCGTCAGCACTGCGGCATAGGCCCGGCCCGTCAGCCGGAGAAAATCCGACAAAAGCCTGCTGTTATTTTTATACGTCCCGCTGAGCAGCGGACAGGCATTATCCGGAAACATCTGCACCGAAAATGGCTCCGCCGGTTCTTTGAAATTCATCAGAACATAGCCTTTGGCACCCAGCAGCTGCAAAAAGCCCCGTGACGTTCTCGGCAGGAGCGAATCACTGATTTCAGCGACATCCCGGAAAAAGAATTCCGGCGCCTCATTAAGCCGGTAAAGGGGGCTGTAAACCGGCCCCTGTTCCTCGTTCCGGGCAAGTTCC
>CALLQJ010000201.1 GCA_938014865.1 uncultured Fastidiosipila sp. | reverse complement strand
CGCCGCAAAATCCAGAAGCTTCTCCAGGCTTTCGGAAAGTTCGGGGATCTCCTCGTCCGCCTTCAGGCCGGAAGCCTCATAGCTGTCCAGTCCCAAAGTATCCAGGAGCAGATTACGGGCGTAAATCTCTTCTTCTGCGGGCAGCAGTCCGCAGCGCATCCCGTATTGAAGCAGTGCATCGATCCAATAATTAATCTTTCCCATAGGTTCCTTCTTTCTTTTTTAAATGATGGCCGAAAAGCCCCGGGCAAAGGGCTTCTCTTTCTCCTCACTTTATTACTCCCTTATTCGCTTTTTTCCGTTCTTCATTTATATTTTCACATAAAAAACCGCAGGTTTTTTTAAGTCCCGCCGTCCGCTTGCTCTGTGATTTCCGTCTGAAGACTTCCTGCCGCCGTTTTTTCCGCCAGAGAGCGGTTCGAGGCAAAGAGCAAGAGCCAGACGGCTGTCAGCACAATGATCGCTGCCAATAAAATATTCCATAATGTTTTCATTTCCCTGGCCTCCGTTTATTCAGCCCGGCGGAAGGCCGGACGGTGCGGCCGCCTCATCGCCTTCGACCTGGCTTTCATAGACATTGACATTAATCCGGTCCGGACTGCGCATAATGACGGCGTAGGAGAGACTCGATACATTATCGACCTCTACCTGCACCGGCAAGGTGTAAACTCCCGGCGCATCAATCGGAGAAAAGTCTACATAGACATTGATCTGACTTTGTTTCAAATCGTCGATGACCTTTTTGCGGGCCCTTAAAGTGACCTGCACCTGCTTGTCCGCCTGGTAGAAATCCAGCTGACTGTCATCTAAAACATCCAGTCCCGTCGTATAAACCGGAACCGTGTAGGTCTTGCTGGTAATAGGATTCGTCGTCACCCGGACATAGAGCCAGAGCCCCACCGACGTCAAAAGCGCAATCGTAATCAAAAGCACCCGGCTCTTGCGCGGTTTCTTGGTGACCTCAATGCTGTCGAGGCCCCCTTCCGTGGCCGCCTTCTCTTTTTCAATGGCATCCAAGGTTTTCTGCGTTTCT
>CALLQJ010000200.1 GCA_938014865.1 uncultured Fastidiosipila sp. | reverse complement strand
GGGAAACAGAAGAGGATTTTCGCCGCTTGGGTTTGTCGCATATTCTGGTCACGTCCGGGACCCATGTCAGCTTGTGCCTGGAAAGTTTTCTGCCGTTCGGGCGTATTTTCGGCGGCAGGCGAAAGGCGCGTACGCTGTTTCGTTTGATTCTGCTGCTGCTTATGAGCTTTCTGTGCGGCGGCGCGCCTTCCATTTTGCGTGCGGCGCTGATGAAGGCCTTCGAACTGCGTGCGCTGTACCGCGGTGAGAGAAAACTCCGGGACAATTACTTGTACGCTTCCGTCCTTCTTTTAATCGTATTGAAGCCGCGGCTGGCCCTGGATCAGGGACTGCTGATGTCGGCGGCAGCCGCTCAGGCCGTCTATCTGATTCCGCCTTTGGACCGCCGCGGACTTGCGGAGGGAAAACGCTATTATCTGAAAGAGAGTCTGCGGAAGCTTTTTTTATACTTAAGGGTACAGCTTTTTCTGGCGCCTTTTATCCGCCGCTTCGGCGGGCTGTACTCCCTGCAGGAGTGGCTCGGCCATTTTCTTTTCCTGCCGTTTCTGAATCTCCTCTTGAGCTGGTCATTTTTCTTTTTGCTCTTCCGTAAACTGCCGCTATTAGCCGGCTGGGCGGGACTGGCGCTTCAAAGCGGGACCCGGCTGATTTTCCGGCTTTTTCAGCTATTGGAAAACAGCAGGATCCCGGGTTTTCGGATCACGCGCCGCCGGATGGCTTGGCTGCCCTTTGCGGCCGTGCTTGTTTACCGATTATACAGACGCATCAAAGACGGAAAGCAGGGGAGAGGCGCCGGGCTCAGAAGAAAAAAGCTTCTCCTTTATTCTTTTATGCTGAGCAGTCTATTGACGGCAGCTGCTTGGCTCAGGCTCTTTTCTTTTCAGGGCGCAGCTTTTCTGGATGTGGGACAAGGCAATGCAGCCGTTATAAGAGACGGGAAGCATGTGCTTCTAATTGACGGAGGGCCGCCGGGACAGGGCAGGCGGCTGGAAGATTTCCTGCGTTTTACGGAAGCAGAAAGCGTTAAGCTGGCCTTGGTGACACACTTAGATAGCGATCATAAAAGCGGGATCGTTGAGCTTGCGGCTTCTGCATTTCCCTTGGAAAAGATCGCCCTCTCCGAAACGGTCTTGGACGATGCAGACTATCCCGCATTCAGAGAAGAGCTTGATAAGACCGGATTCCCGGAAGAGAATCTTATCTTTTTAAAAGCCGGAGACAGCATCCGGGGAAAGCATTACAGGATGAAGGTACTCGGGCCCTCGAAAAAATACCGGGAACGCAATGATGACAGTCTCGTTTTGCATTTGAGCCTGCCCGGATCTTCGGTTTTGTTTACGGGGGATGCGGGCTTTGCCGCTGAAAAAGAGCTCTGCGAAGCGGGAGCGGAGGTATCGGCTGATGTTTTGATGGTCTCCCACCACGGCTCAAAAGATGCGGGGAGCCGGGCTTTTCTCGAAGCGGTCCGGCCTTCTTATGCGCTGATCAGCTGCGGCTATCGCAATCGCTACGGGCATCCGCATGCGGAGCTGCTGGAACGTCTGGAAGCGCTCGTCAATCCTTCTTGTGTTTTCCGAACGGATCTGGGCGGATCTTACAGAATTCCTCTGTTTTCGGAAACGGGCCGGCCTCTTCTTTTTTCGCAGGAGCTTTATCTGCCGCGGGCATATGCTAAAATTATCAGGATGGAGGCAGAGCATGGCAGCCCGAGCTAAAAAGAAACAGAAGAATATTTTGACGTATAACGAATGCATGCGTGAGCTTAAGGACGGCAAGCTGCGCAATCTTTATTTGCTTTACGGCGAAGAGGATTTTTTGCTGAAGCATTTGCGCAAGACCATCACGGAACTGGCGCTCGACCCCGCCGCGGCGGAGCTGGACGGGCTGACGATTGATGCAAAAGGCAAAGCGTCCTCGCTGGAGTTCAGCTCGCTGCGCAATATGCTCCGGACACCGCCTTTTCTCTCGCCCCGACGCGTGATCGTCATTGAAAACAGCGGGCTTTTTGCCGGCGGCACCGGCGCTTACTTCAAGGCGGCTTCGGCCTTGTTTGCGGATGCCAATGACGGCGCGGTGCTTATCTTTCAGGAGGAAAAAGTCGATAAAAGAAGCCGCAAAATGCTGAATGCGCTGCTCGAACACGGCGTCGCGGCGGAATGTGATGCGGAAAATCTTGCGGTGCTTATTGCCTGGTCACGGCAGTATCTGCAGCGTTATAAGATCAATCTTCTGCCTCAGGCGGCGGAAAGTCTGGTCGAACGCTGCCAAAGGAGCATGACGCTGCTGCGTCAGGAACTTCAGAAATTGGGCCTGGCCTGCCGGGAAGAGGGCAGGACGACGATCGATGAGGCCTATGTGGATGCCGTATGTATAGAAGATATACGCGGGCGTATTTTTGACCTCAGCGATGCGGTGGCGGCCGGACAGGCGGAAAGAGCCTTGCAGCTTTATCACAACCTTCTGGAACAAAAAAATGCGCCGCAGTTTATATTGTTTATGCTGGCCCGGCATTTCCGTCAGCTTTTAACCGCCCAGCACAGTGCCGATAAACGCGAGCTGATGCAGGCTTTGGGCTGCGGCCGTTTTGTGGCCGATAAGCTCTGGCGGCAGAAAAACTGTTTCACGCCGAAACAGGCGCGCACAATCTATCTTTTATGTGCCGAAAGCGACTGGGCGATCAAGAGCGGTCAAAATGATGAAAAAAGTGCATTGGAACTCTTGCTTTTGCAGGCACTCAGGCCGCCGGAAGATTGAGGTCTGCTATAATAGCTCACAATCTTAAAGCTATTTAATGAATAATAAATAATGATAAACAGACATAATGCGCCCCGCCGGCGTAAGAGGAAAGGATCACCATGGAAAAAATCAAGATGAAAACACCCCTCGTCGAAATGGACGGCGACGAGATGACCCGAGTCTGCTGGAAGATGATCAAGGAAATTCTGCTCGAACCTTTTATCGATTTAAAGACAGAATATTTTGATCTGGGCATTGAAGAGCGTGACCGCACGGACGATCAGATTACTTATGAGGCCGCGCAGCGGACAAAGGAACTCGGTGTGGCCGTAAAGTGTGCCACAATTACGCCGAATGCGCAGCGCGTGGAAGAATTTTCGCTGAAGAAAATGTGGCCGAGTCCGAATGCGACGATCCGGGCCGAACTGGACGGGACGGTTTTCCGTACACCGATTCTGCTTTCCTCGATCAAACCTTTTGTCCCCAGCTGGAAGGCGCCGATTACGGTTGCCCGCCATGCTTACGGGGACGTTTACAAGGCCACGGAGATGCAGAACCGCGAAAAGGGCAAAGCGTATCTTCGTTTCGTCCCGGAAGAAGGGGAGGCGCGGGAAAAAGAAATCTTTGATTTTGCGGGCCCGGGAATTTTGCAGGCGCAGTATAATACGGACGAATCCGTGCGGAATTTTGCCAGATCCTGCTTTAATTATGCGCTGAGCCTGAAACAGGATCTGTGGTTTTCCGCCAAAGATACCATTTCCAAACAGTATGACCATCGCTTCAAGGATATTTTTGCTGAGCTTTATGAAAAGGAATATAAAGACGCCTTTGAAAAAGAAGGGCTGGAATATTTCTATACGCTGATCGACGATGCCGTCGCCAGGGTAGTGCGTTCCGAAGGCGGCTTCATCTGGGCTTTGAAAAATTATGACGGTGATGTGATGTCGGACTTCATCGCGGCGGCGTCGGGCAGCCTGGCCATGATGACCTCGGTTCTGGTATCGCCGGACGGGAATTATGAATACGAAGCGGCACACGGCACCGTTACCCGCCACTATCACCGCTACCTGAAGGGCGAGAAAACGTCAACGAATCCGCTGGCGACCATCTTTGCCTGGACCGGGGCACTTAAGAAAAGAGGCGAGAAAGACGGGCTGGAGGATCTGGTCGATTTTGCCGGAAAACTTGAAGCGGCCAGTCTGGAAGTGCTGGAGGCCGGCTTTATGACCAAGGATCTGGCGGGACTCTCGGCCAAGGACGATGTTCAGACGGTCGATACCGAAAGCTACCTCAAAAAGGTATATGATAAATTATTGACGAAAGTCGGCTGAGCTTGATAAGCTTTGCTTTGCACGAAATGATAAAATTTTGAGATTAGAGGGTGTTGTGACATGAGTTATTTTTCAGTATGGAATGAACGTATCGAGGATACCTCGGACGAGAAGGCTTTTACTGATTTTGTGAAGCATTATTATGCGACGGAGCAGCATGCGTATGACCTGATCCTGTCGGACTATCCGGATTTTAATTTAGAAGGTACGGCGGAAGAACTGGCCGAGCGGCTGGAATACGACGGGGATATGATTGCCTTTATGGGCTTTTTGGACGGTGTCAATGAAAGTCTGAAGACCCCGATCGATCTGGAAGCGGTGGAAGACGATACCCCGCTGAAGCTGGAAATTGACTATGAAAAGCTTCTTTATAATATGCACGATGCCAAGGCGGACTGGCTTTTCAAGCTGGAATCCTGGGAAAATGTTTTCACGGAAGAAGAAAGAGAAGAAATTGCCAAGCGTTTCCGCAGAGATCACATTGCCGTGAGCCATAAAGTCGGCCGCAACGAGCCTTGCCCCTGCGGCAGCGGAAAAAAATACAAGAAGTGCTGCGGCAGAAATGTCTGAGGAGAAGAAGATGACAGGTGATTATACCGATATAAGAGCGCTGTTTTCAGAGCCTGAAGCATACGCGGATAAGGAAATTAAGCTTAACGGCTGGATCCGGCAGATCCGCGATCAAAAGAAATTTTGCTTTATTCAGCTCAATGACGGCAGCTATTTTACGTCTCTGCAGATTGTTGCGGAACGGGAATTTCTGGATAATTATGAGGAAATAAGTGCGTTGGGCGTCGGATCGGCGATCCGTGTAAAAGGCATTTTTGTGCTGACGCCGGAAAACCGTCAGCCTTTTGAGCTCAAGGCTCGGGAAATCCGGGTTGAAGGGGAGTGCCCGCCGGATTATCCGCTGCAGCCTAAGCGTCATTCTCCGGAGTTTCTGCGTTCCATTGCCTATCTGAGACCGCGTACGAATCTGTTTTCGGCCGTATTCCGGGTGCGCTCGGAGGCTTCTTTTGCCATTCACAAGTTTTTTCACGATCGTGATTTTGTCTATGTCCATACGCCGATTATCACCTCTTCGGATGCGGAAGGCGCGGGCGAGATGTTTCATGTAACGACCGTTGATCCTGATGCGCCGCCCAAAGATGCGTCCGGGAAAACCGATTACAAGAAAGATTTTTTCGGCAAAAAGACGTATTTAAGCGTCAGCGGCCAGCTGAATGCCGAAGCCTTTGCCCAGGCTTTCGGGAAAGTCTATACCTTCGGGCCGACCTTCCGGGCGGAGCATTCCAATACGGCCCGGCATGCGGCGGAGTTCTGGATGATTGAACCGGAAATTGCCTTTGCGGACCTCGGCGATATCATGGATCTCAGCGAGGCGATGCTTAAATATGTGATTTCCTATGTCTTGGAGCATTGTTCCGCGGAAATGGAATTCTTCAACCGCTTTGTGGACAAGGGGCTTTTGGCCCGATTGGAGAATATTGTTGCTTCAGATTTCAAGCGCATGAGCTACACTGAAGCTGTTGCTCATCTTGAAAAGGCGGATGTTAAATTTAAATATCCGGTTTATTGGGGCGCAGAACTTCAGACGGAGCATGAACGCTACCTGACCGAAAAAGTGGTCGGCGGGCCCTTGTTCGTCACGGATTATCCGAAAGACTTCAAGTCCTTTTATATGCGCCTGAATGAAGACGGCAAGACGGTGGCGGCCGTTGACTGTCTGGTCCCGGGTGTCGGCGAGATCATCGGCGGTTCGCAGCGCGAGGAACGTCCGGATTATCTCATGAGGATGATGGAAGAGAAGGGGATCAAGAAGGAAGGCTATGAATGGTATCTGGCGCTTCGTCAGTACGGCAGCACCAAGCATGCCGGCTACGGCCTCGGATTTGAACGCTTGATCATGTACATGACCGGCGTCAAGAACATCCGGGATGTTCTGCCTTTCCCGAGAACGACGGGTTCGGCCGCCTTCTGATCCGAGCGAGCATCAAGTAAATTCATAAAAATTCATAAGAGAGTTTTAACCATCTCTCGTCTCCGGACGGCAGATGGTTTTTCTTTTGCGAAATTGAGGTGTATCATGTCAAAAAAATCAGTCAGCATGCAGGAACTGCCGCAGAGTCAAAGGCCTTATGAGCGTTTTTATCATCTGGGCGGCGAGAACTTAAGCGATCAGGAGCTTTTGGCAATCATTATCGGGAGCGGCAGCCGGCATAAGAATGCTCTCGAAACGGCGGCGGAGATACTGGCCCGTTTTGCCGGCGAAGAAGGGATACCGCAGCTTTATGATGCCTCCGTTGAAGAACTCAGTGAAATAGACGGCATCGGCCGGAGCAAAGCCATTCGGATTAAAGCATGTCTTGAAATCGGGCGGCGAAGCGTGCTGAAGCGCAGCAAGCTTCAGGTAAATTGCACGACACCGAAGCTTATCGCCGAACATTTTGCGCCTTTGATGGAAGATTTGCCGAATGAGGAGCTGAGAGCCGTATTTCTGGACTGCAAAAACCGCCTGATCCGCGATATTGTGGTGTCCAAGGGCGGTCTGGCCACAACGGTGGTAGACCCCAGAGATTTGTTTCGCGAGGCGATTAAGGCCAATGCGGCCTCTCTGGTCCTGATCCACAACCATCCCAGCGGGGATTCGACGCCGTCCGTCGAAGATTTAAAGACGACCAAGCGGTTTTTTGCGGCCGGATCCATGCTGGGCATTCAGCTGCATGATCACATCATCATAGGAAAAGACAACTTCACCAGCCTTTTTGCCAGCAAAGAGTACAAAAATTTGTTTGAATTATGAAGAATTCATTAAATAAGTTCAAGATTCATGCTATTATTATCTAATCTGTTTGAACTGTACACCAGGATTTGTTAATATCGTCTACTTGTAGATAGCACAGATAATTAGTAAAATATCATTGATTCACGTGGCATTGTGCACGAATTTTGTCTTGGGAAGAAGTACGGAGGAAGAGATGAAGATAGTTATCTTGGCAGACAACCGCAAAAATGAGTTGCTGGTTAATTTCTGTATTGCATATAAACAGATATTGGGCAGACACGAGCTTATGTCGGTAAGCCATAGTGTACGCCTCCTTGAGGAAGCGACCGGCTTAGATATAAACGGCATCGCAACGGATGTGTCCAGCGGAATTAATCAGATCGCAGCGCGCGCCGAATTCAATGAAATTGATGCGGTTATCTTTTTGCGCGACCCGGCCAGCGGCGGCTATGACGGGCCGAATCTTTTGATGCGGGCCTGTGATCAGAACAATATTCCTTATGCAAGCAATCTGGCCAGTGCAGAGCTTTTGATTCTCGCGATTGACCGCGGAGATCTCGACTGGCGCGAACTGGTGCATTAATATGCGTTTATTGGTTCAGCGCGTCAGCGAAGCAGCTGTTACGATCGCCGGAGAACGGAAGGCCTCGATATCCGGGGGCTTTCTTCTTTTCTTGGGTGTCGGCGAAGGGGATACGGAAGAAGATGCCGACTGGCTGATTAAAAAGGCAGCCGGACTGCGCGTCTTTTCGGATGATGAAGGAAAAATGAATTTAAACATCAAGCAGGTTGAAGGCGAAATCCTTTTGATCTCGCAGTTTACTTTATATGCGGATACAAGAAAAGGAAATCGTCCGAGTTTCACCGCTGCCGCACCGCCCGAAGAAGGGGAGCGGCTTTATCATTATGTGGCCGAGGGCCTTCGCAAACGCAATATTCCGCTTAAGACCGGTGTCTTCGGGGCAGACATGCAGGTTTCCTTAATTAATGACGGGCCTGTGACGATACTTCTCGATTCGGCCGAGCGCAAGAGCCCGCGCCGTTCCTGATATGAGAATTGTCAGAGAGTGGCTGGAAGATTTTCTGAGTCTTGAGCTCAGTGACAAAGCCTTTAAAGATGTTTTAGAAGCGCTCAATATTCCTGTTAAAGACATCATTTATCCGGAAGGAGAGCGGGAGAAGCCTGCCGTTCCGGGATCAGATGCCGTTTTTATTACAGACGATGAGATTACGATTGCGTATGAAGATTTAGCCCGGCTTTTGTCGATTAATAACGGTTTTCCTTGTTTTATACCGGAGCCCTTTGTCAAGGATAAAGATTTTATTTTTCCCGAAAAGGTCAAGAGACTCTGTCAGAATGTGCTGAAAAATGAAGGCGGCGGGAGAGGGCTTTTGTTCTCGGGAGCGGAAATTCTGCTTCCGGATTGGCTGGAAAGGCGGCTTTCGGCGGGCGGATTTCTTTACAAAAACTTTGCAGATGCGGTATTGCTTTATGTAAATGCTGAAACAGGATCGGATATTTGCGTTAAAAAACTGTCGCTTCGTGCATTTTCTCCCGAAAGCGTGGCCTATCTGTATGTAATCAAGGAAAATAATGATATAAATAGTCGTGCTCTGAAACGCATCAGACAGTTATGGGAACAACACAGCACCGAGTTTATTTCCTGCACCTATAGTGCGGACTCGGTTTTTTAATATAGAGAAAGATAAAGATTAAAGAGGATTAAAGGTGATTAATAATGATTGTACATACAGTAATGCTTAAATTTCGAGAACGTGCGGAAGGACGGGGCAAATATGAAAATACCTCGCGCATCCGGGATCGCTTCTTTGCCTTGAAAAATGAAACGAACGGTTTTTTGAATATGCAGGTCAATATGGGCGATCAGTCCGTTCCGGGTCAGTATGATTTGATTATTGTAACGACACACCGGGATGCGGCAGCCTTAACCCAATACAGAAATGATCCGCGCTTTGTTTCGATAAGAACACAATATGAGCCGCTGATTGAATCAAAAGCGGTTATTGACTATGAAGCCGGCAAACAGGGGGATTAGTACCGATAAGTTTTTCCGGCGCTGAGTTGTTTCCCGCCGTCTTCAGCTATTGGACGGTTCAGTGACAAGGTGCAGCGGTTTTGTGCCGCTGTGCTTTTTTTGTGGGAAAAAATCGTTTTTTCGGGCTGCTGTCCTGCTCTTGCTTTTCCTAAGCTGGATCCGGGAGGTGGACTTATGGCGTACAGTCTGGAAGCAGCCATGCATATACCGTTGTGTCTCGTGCTCTTGTCTTTTGCCGTGATGCAGTTTCCCGCGGAATACCGCCGCGGCCTTGAAACCGCCGGGACCTTCGTGCTTGGTCAGGAAGATCGCCGCAAAATTACCGAAAAACGCGAGATGAATGATCTCTTGTTTTTCACAAGCCGGCCGGAGCGCATGATCGAAATTATCTTATGGGGGGCGGACAGCGTCTCAACGGCAGAAGATTTTCTGAAAAGCGAAGGCTTCACGAAAAAGGGAGGCTGAGGAAGATGCGGCTCAGAAGATGGTTTAAGGTTCGGAAAAGGAAGTATTTAAAAGCGTCGGTCAGCTTGCTGGCGGCCGCGATGATCGGTGTCATTACCTTGACGGCCCTGATGAGTGCGAGAGCCCTGCAGTATCAGCAGAACGCGCTGATGCTGCACCGTCTTGTCGACTTGCAGTCCGAACAGATTCTTTCTCTTTATGAGCGGCAGCTCTTAGAGGAATACGGACTTTGGGCTTTTGCACCGGAGACGCTTGATTACGCGTTTAATTTCGAAGAACTCCGCCGGCAGCTGCCCAAAGCGGATTATCGAATTGAAGTGCTCGAGCCTTTAGCGGATCCTGAGGTTTTTCAGGAGCAGAGTATCAATTTTGCTAAGAAGCGGCTGCCTTTGAAAACCGCGGCCGCATTTTATGAAAGACTTCAGGCCTTTTCCCGGGCCCAAAATGTCCTTAAGGATGAGGAGTTTAAAAAAGCCAAAGGTTTTCTGGAAAAATTTGCGAAGGCGCCTTCGGCTGATTTCCCGGAGAAAGTAAAGGGCGGGGCGATGAAATCTCCCGGACAAAACGGCCCTTCGCTTGCGTATCCGGATCAGAGGGAAGAGGAAAGAGAGGAAGAGCAGTCGGAAGCAGAGCGGGAACGTGAAGAAAAAAGACGGGAAGCAGAAGAGATGAGAAAGTCTTTTTCTTCAGATTTAAAAGATGCCTATAAAGAGCTATATCCTGAAGAGTATGTAAAGGATGATCAAACGATTGCGGCCGAATTAAGCGGGATTCTGGATCAGGCCTCGAATTTTCTCGATTTTTCCCTGCCGCCTTTTGCTGAGCGCTTTGTTTTTCATGAGTATATTCTGCAGCACTTTACCTCTGCGGTAAGGGGGCCCGGAGCAAGCTTTGAGGCAGGACGAAATTACCGAAGTCTCAGCGGCAAGCTTTTCAGTGAATGTGAACGGACGGAAAAATACGAAGCGGAATGCATTATCTTCGGGACGGATTCTTCAAAAGCTGCCCGCCTGGCGGCTGAGAGCATCATCATTTCCACTCGTTTGGCTTTGCGTTATGCTGCGGAAATTAATAATGAAACAAAAATGGCGCTGCACAAAGCCAAAGCGTCCGCACTTTCCGCGGCAGCCTTTGTCGCATCTTTAGGAACGCTGGAAATAGATCCGGAGGCGCTCTCTTATCTCTTCGCCTTAATTCCGGCGATCCGCTCGGCAGCGGATGATCTGAAGCTTTTGAAAAACGGCGGAACAGTGCCTTTGTATCCGGACCCGGAACATGTCTTGTGCCGAGCCGGCATTTATTATACAGATTACCTTCGTCTTTTCATGCTGCTGCGTTCGGATGAGGCGCTGGCCGGGCAGGCGGCATCCTTCATGATTCGCAATACCTCGTCTTATCCGTTTTGTGCCATCCGTATTGAAGCATCACTCCCCTTCGGCAGAGAACGCATTCGCTATGAAAGGACGGAACACTATGTTTTCTCGGATAAGGAATGAAGAGGCATCTTTGACGCTGGAAGCAGCGGTGGTGTTCCCCTTGCTTTTGCTTTATGTTTCCCTTCTATATGCCCTTTCACTCGGGATCCGCTGCGAAATGCTCTGGCATGAAGCGGCACGGTCCGCGATTCGGGAATGTGCACTGCTTTCTGCCTTTTATCAGGATGAAAAAATCCTGCAAACGACGTCTGAACGGACGACGGATGATCTGCACCGGCTTCCTTTTGATTATGCGGCGGAAAAATTAAGCAGTGCTTTTATACGAAAGCGGCAGCGTTATTATTTTGAGGAAAACGGCGGCGATCAGGGACTGATGCCTTTTTTTATCCGGGACGCTTACGGCTTTATCGAAAATAAAGACGGGAGGCTGTATTATTCCTACAGTTTCCGAAGGGCTTTGGATCCGGAATTAAGCCTTCGGGAGTTCCGGCTGCCGCTGCCGTTTTGGGGCGGCGTCCGTTATCTTAATACGAGAACAGAGGAGGATTTTTCTGAGTCTGACACAGCGGAAGAAGACACGATCTGGTCAGAGTCCAATCTGGTGCGCGGACGCTATTTCAGGGAAAAAGAAGGCGCGGATCTGCCTTTTAATTTTCCGGTGATCGCGGCCTTTCAAAACGGTGAAGCGAAAAGCATCAAAAGCATGGATCTCACGGCGCCTTCTTACCGGGATGAAGAACGGATCCGGGAAGTGATCGGGCAGCATGCGGAGGCGCTGGCAGCTTTTGAGGGCGCGGATTACGGGGGGAAGCATCCGGTGAGCATAAAAGGGGAGATGATTCAGAAAAGAACGCTGCATCTGGTCCTGCCGGAAAACCGGCCGGCTTCGGCCGATCGTATCCTGCGGGAAGAAAAAGAAAAGCTGGCAGCGGAAGGAATCAGCCTGGAATGGGTTTTTCGCGGAGAGAGCCGGAAATATGAGGATTAGGCAAAAACCTGCTTTAAAGTTAAGTGACTGTGAAGTATTTATAAAGGCTTTGTCCCGGAGCGGAAAAAGCCGTCCTGAGGCGATACTGCAAGCCTCTGCCGTCTTGCGCCCTTGCCCCGAGTGCTATAATATGAGACGAGTCCGAGAACGATTTAACAGGTTAGGTGAGGCATGAGCAAAGATCTTTTTTCTGATGAGGCTGCAGTGCGATTGTACCGCGCCTTTCTTTCTTTGGAGAATCAAGAAGAGTGTAAGGCGTTTCTTTCGGATCTTTGTACGATATCGGAAGTGAAATCTATGTCACAGCGATTGACTGTGGCCGTACTTTTGCGCGAAAACAAAACCTACTCGGAAATTACCGAGGAAACCGGTGTTTCGGCAGCCACGATCAGCCGTGTGGGCAGAGCCCTGGATTACGGCGAAGACGGCTACAAACTGGTCCTGAATCGTCTCGAGGACGCGGCGGCGCGTGAGGAAGAGCCGCAGTAAGATTTATACGGGAGTATTATTTAATGGGTTTATTTGACAAAATATTCGGAACCTATTCGGAGCGTGAGATTAAACGCATTAAGCCGATTATGCATAAAGTACTGGAACTCGAAGATGCGTTTTCCGAGCTGTCCGAAGCTGAGCTTCGCGGCATGACCTCTAAGCTTAAAAAACGTCATGAAAACGGAGAAAGCTTAGACGATCTGCTGCCCGAGGCCTTCGCCACTGTAAGGGAGGCGGCCTGGAGAGTGCTGGATATGAAGCATTATCCGGTTCAGGTGATCGGCGGTATTGTTCTGCATCAGGGACGTATAGCCGAGATGAAGACAGGTGAAGGCAAAACCTTGATGGCGACATTGCCGGTCTATCTTAATGCCTTGAGCGGCAAGGGCGTGCATGTGGTCACGGTGAATGATTACCTGGCCCGCCGTGACAGCGAGTGGATGGGCAAGATTTACCGTTATCTGGGCTTGTCCGTAGGACTTATTGTGCACGGGCTGAGCAAGGCGGAGCGCCGGGAAGCCTATAACGCGGATATTACCTACGGGACGAATAATGAATTCGGCTTTGATTATCTGCGTGACAATATGGTGACGTATAAACACCAAATGGTGCAGCGTGAGCTGAATTATGCCATCGTCGACGAGGTGGACTCGATTCTTATTGACGAAGCCAGAACCCCTTTGATTATTTCAGGCCCCGGCGATGATTCCAGTGAAATGTACGGCAGGGCCGATGCCTTTGTTAGGACGCTGACGCCTTTTGTCGTAGCGGAATTTGATGTAAAAGAAGAGACCGATGAAATCGCGGGCGATGCCGATTATATCGTGGATGAAAAAGCGAAGTCGGCGGTGCTGACCCAAAACGGCATTGAGAAAGCCGAACGCTATTTCCGGGTCGATAATCTTTCGGATGAAGGCAACTTTGCCCTTCAGCACTATATAAATAATGCACTTAAGGCGCACGGCACCATGCACCGGGACGAGCAGTATATCGTCAAAGATGATGAAGTCATTATTGTAGACGACTTTACCGGACGTCTGATGATCGGCCGGCGTTATTCTGCCGGTCTGCCTCGGGCGATCGAGGCAAAGGAAGGCGTTAAGGTCGAAAAAGAATCGAAGACCCTGGCGACTATTACGTTCCAGAATTATTTCCGCATGTACAAAAAGCTTTCCGGCATGACCGGTACTGCACTGACGGAAGAAGAAGAATTCCGGAGCATTTATGACCTCGACGTTATCGTTGTTCCTACCAATAAGCCGATGATCCGTGATGATGAGCCGGATGCCGTGTATAAAACCGAAGACGGCAAGCTGCGGGCGGTTGTGGACGAAGTCAAAAGAGCCCACGCCAAAGGGCAGCCTGTTCTGGTCGGTACGGTTTCCGTGGAAAAGTCTGAAAAAATCAGCAATCTTTTCCGCAAGAACGGCATAAAGCATAATGTTCTGAACGCCAAGCACCACCAGCGCGAGGCGGAAATTGTGGCGCAGGCCGGACGGCTGGGCGCAGTGACCATTGCAACGAACATGGCCGGGCGCGGTACGGACATTATCCTCGGCGGAAACTCTGAGTTTATGGCGCGGCAGGCGATGCGTGAGCAAGGCTATGACGACGATTTAATCGAAGCCTCGACCGCTTATAACGAAACCGATGACGAGCTGGTCTTGGAAGCGAGAGAAAAATTCCGTGAACTGAATAAAGAATTCAGCAAGCAGACGGAAGCCGAAAAGAAAGAAGTGGTAGAAGCCGGCGGGCTGTACATTATCGGCACCGAACGGCATGAGTCACGGCGTATCGACAATCAGCTGCGCGGACGTGCCGGCCGTCAGGGCGATATCGGAAAGAGCAAGTTCTATCTTTCCCTGGACGATGACCTGATGCGGCAGTTCGGCGGCGAACGCATGCACAGTCTTTTCGGCACACTCGGCGTGGACGAGGATACCGAAATTCAGCATCGTATGCTCAGCAATGCCATAGAATCGGCGCAGAAAAAGGTGGAAGGCCGCAACTTCGGCATTCGTAAGAATGTGCTCGAGTACGATGATGTCATGAATCAGCAGCGTGAGGTCATTTACTCGCAGCGCCGCGAAGTACTGGAAGGAAGACCCCTCGGCCAGTTCTTTGAACGCTATATCAAAAATACGATCGCCGGCATTGTACGGGATTTCCGTCACGGCTTTGAGAGTTCCGGGAAATGGGATACCGCCGGCCTGAAGGCCAGACTTTATGATATTACGGGCGATCTGCCGATCTATGAAGATATGGATGAGCGGATTGCCGGCGGGATGGATGCAGCGGAGCTGACCGTCGATGTGCAGGACCAGGCCCTGGAAAAATACCATGCCCGGGAAAATGAACTCGGCGGGCCGGAGGTTATGGCCGAGGCCGAGCGTGTCGTAATGCTTCGTACGGTTGATGACAAGTGGATGGACCATATTGATGCGATGGATACGCTGAAAAATACCATCGGGATGCGTTCCATTGCACAGCATGATCCGGTCATCGAATACCGCAAAGAAGGCTATGAGATGTTTAATGAAATGAACCGCTCAATAGCTGAAGAATGTGCCAAGCTGATCTTAAGAGCCAAATTTGTTGCCAATAAACCGCCTGAGCGGAAACAAGCGCCTCAGGGCACCGAAGCGAAAAAGGAAGACGCGGGCGCTTCGCGTAAAGCCGAAGCGATGAAACGCGCAGCCGCCATGCGGCATGCCCGGGGGATGCCGAGAAAAGGAACGGCGCAGAAAGCACCGGCTCCCGCGGAAGCGGCCAAAGCGGCGGAAGAGAGAAACCGTCAGCCGGCCAGGCGCGATAAGTTTAAAGTAGGCCGCAATGATCCTTGTCCCTGCGGCAGCGGCAAAAAATATAAAAATTGTCACGGCAGATAATATGATAGAAGTCCGCGATTTTAAAGATTTCCTTCTTCTGATTCCTCAAGAGGAGCAGCAAGGCTTCGAGCTTGTCCGCTCCGGACGTCTGATCACGGCCGGCGGAAAGATTCTTTATGCCGGCGAAGATACGCCCGAAAGCGAGGCGCTTTTAAAGGCTTTTCAGCGGCGGGCTGAGGAGGAGAAGAAGGAAATCAGCCTTATCCGCGAAAAGGGCAGAGGACGCTATATTCTGCCGCCTTTCGGGGATACGCATGCCCATCTGGCCATGACCTTATTTCGCGGCAGTCCGGCGAATTATAATTTAGACCAGTGGCTCAGGAAGTGGATTTTCCCGAAAGAAGAAAAACTGAGCTATGAGATTGTCCGGGCCGGGGCAGATCTTGCCATGCTCGAGCTCATGCGCTGCGGCTGCGGTGCGGCCGCGGATATGTACTATTTCCCCGAAGCGACGGCGGAGGCAGCCGATCAGGCGGGCCTGCGCCTTAATTTATCGATCGATGCCAAGACAAAAGACGAAGAGGGGAATTTTCATCAGGATGCGGATGCGCTTTTTGCCTTTGCCGAAAAATACCGCAGCCATCCGATGATTCGTCCCTCTTTCCATATTCACTCACTCTACCTTTATCAGGATGCATTGTATCCCGAACTCGGAAGGCTGGCGGAAGCGGCAGATTTGCCGGTCCAGATTCATCTGGCCGAGACCGGGCAGGAATGCGAAGAACTTGAAAAGAAATATAATAAATCACCGGCGGAAGTGCTGGACATGTTCGGCCTGCTGCGGGACGGCTCGCTTCTGGCCCACTGCGTCCGGCTTGATGCACGCGATATCCGTCTGCTGAAGGGGCGAAAGGTCTATATTGCGCATAACCCCGCCAGCAATTCGAAACTGGCCTCAGGAATCTGCGATACGGAAAAATTATTTGACGAAGGACTCCATGTCACCTTAGGAACGGACGGTGCCGGCAGCAATGACAGCCTGGATATGTTAAGAGACCTGCGTCTGGCGGCCTTTTTGCCGAAAATTCTGCACAAAAGAGCAGATGCCGGAGCGCCCGAACGCTGGCTCTATGCGGCAACAGCCGCGGCTTACGAGGCGCTCGGGTTTAAGGAGGCCGGCCGGCTCAAAAAAGGAGAAGCGGCGGATTTCATGATTTACAATCCGGATACGCCGGGTTCAGCTCCTGCAGGAGAGGACAGCGATCCTTTTTCTTTGCTGGTCTATGCGGGCAATAATGCTTCTGTTGAACGTCTGACGGTAAACGGCCGCTGCATTTATAAAGACGGCGACTATCTGCAGGCGGATGAAGAAAAAATCATTGAACGGGCGAAGGCCGCCCGCAAAAAGCTGCAGTGAACGTGCGGAAGGGCAGAGGCACTTTAATTTCTTAAATAAAGCTGTTATACTATTAGTTCAGTTCTTGAAAAGAACGTATGTTTACGGGGACGTACAGGTTTCGACAGGGCCTTTGCACCTCGATAAGCGGGTAGTGGGCGTTCGTTGGCCACTTTAAAAAACGGACACTTTTTGTAATTGCAAACGACGATTACGTTTTAGCTGCGGCGTAAACCGCGGTTACACGGTTCCGGCGATCTGCAGCCGGAGTTCCGTGCCGGATGCAGACCTTACCTGAGGGAGGTTAAACAGGGACCGCCCGGCCTTAAACTTTGCGGGCCGAGGTGTATGCATCAAGTTACCGGCGTGTCAGGCCTGTCAGTCGGCCCGGACACAAGGGGAATACTCTAAAGGCTGACTGCACCCGGAGAAAGTTGGGGGAAAGGGGTTCTGGACGTGGGTTCGATTCCCACCGTCTCCACCATCATTCTTTAAGGCGATTTCGGAGTATTTTCATAATGCTCACGGGATCGCCTCTTTCTTTTTACAAAATGCACGGTTTTATT
>CALLQJ010000199.1 GCA_938014865.1 uncultured Fastidiosipila sp. | reverse complement strand
AGATTAAGCGTTGTGACTGGAGTTCAGACGTGTGCTCTTCCGATCTGTGAGGGCGCGTTTTTCTCCGGCTGAAAAACCGGAAAGCATCGAAGCCGAAATAAAGGCGCTGCTTTAGAAGCGGCGCCCTGTCCTATTCGGCATTTCACTTGAATATTCGGACTATTCAGAATTCCGGCTTGTCCTTTACAATTCCCGCATCAGACAGGCTCGGGGATAAGGCCTGCCGCTGTTGACGCTGTAGAGCATGAAGCCGTGGCGCTTGTAAAAATCGAGCAGGCGGGTGTTTTTCTGAGCCGTATAAAGATAAAGTTCCCGGATGCCTTTATCGCGGGCGTAGTCGGCCGCTACATTGATGAGCATGGAGCCGATGCCGCGGCTTTTCCAGCGCGGATCCACGCAGAAGCGCGTCAGCAGGGACTTTTGTGCATTGAAATCATTGATAAGGCGCAGAGACGCGAGCCATTGCCCGTCGTTTTTGACCGCCAGGAAATCGTCCTTATCCATGGCCTCGATGAGGTCGCCGCGGGTCTCGTTTAAAGAGGCCAGCGTGTAGCTGCCGTCGCGGCGGTACAAGGGAATGGCGGCTTCCTGTGCATAGAGCATCATGGCCCGTTTCATAAGATCCAGGAGTATATCCGCCTGGCTGTGGTCGGTGACTTTAACCACCTTCAGTGCATTCAGATCAATTTCCACAAGATCGGTCCTTTCTCTTCGCTAAATTCTACTCTAGCATAATTTCTGCCCCCTTGTTTTACACAGATATTTCATTTCAGAAGAAGCTTCAAAGACAAAAGCGCCGGGTCCGGCGTCCGGATCAGCCAAAGCAGGCATCGCCCAAAAGGGTATAAAGCATAATCGCTTTCTGGACATGGAGGCGGTTTTCCGCCTGCTCAAAGACGACGGACGCAGGGCCCTCAAAGATTTCCGGCGTGACTTCGTAGCCGCAGTACGCCGGCAGGCAGTGCATGAAGACGGCATCGGGGGCGGCTTTTTCCATAAGCGCTCGATTCACCTGATAATCTTTAAAGACCGGCACTTTTTCCTGCTTGAGTTCTTCCTGTCCCATGGAAATCCAGGTATCGGTATAGACCGCATCCGCGTCCCGGACCGCTTCTTCCGGCGAAGTGCCCGCGCGGATGACGGAGCCGCTTTGCGCCGCAATTTCCTTGGCTTTCCGGAGAACAACGGGGTCGACTTGGTATTCCTCGGGCGAGGCCAGGGAGATGTCCGCGCCGAAGAGGGCGCAGCCGTTCAGCAGGGAATGCGCGACATTATTGCCGTCGCCGACATAGGCTAATTTGATCCGGCTGAGATCGCCTTTGATTTCCCGGATGGTCAGAAGGTCCGCCATCGCCTGACAGGGATGAAAGCGCTCGCTCAGGCCGTTGATGACCGGGATCTGACTGTGGCGGGCAAAAGCGGACATTTCACTGTGGCTGTCGTTTCGGATCATGATGAGGTCCAGATAGCGCGAGAGGACCCGGGCGGTGTCGGCAATGCTTTCGCCGCGCCCCAGCTGAATTTCCCGGTCGCTCAGAAAAAGCGCCAGCCCGCCTAACTGATACATGCCGGCCTCAAAGGATACCCGCGTCCGGGTTGAGGATTTGGCAAAAATCATGCCCAGGGTCTTGCCCTGCAAAAGGCGGTGCGGGACGCCGTTTTTGTGTTCTTTTTTGAGACGGACGGCCAGATTCAGAAGCTGATTCAGGGTCTCGGCAGAAAAATCCGTCAGGCATATAAAATCTCTCTTCATTCTTTTTCTCCTCACGTCGGGGCGGCTTCAAGCGCTTTTTTAAGGCTTTTATTAAACCTTCGGCAAAAGCGTCCTCAGGACTTTTATAAAGTGATCAATGTCTTCCTTTTCCAGGATCAGAGGGGGCAGGAGGCGGATGGTTTCGGGCGTGCAGCTGTTGACCAGGATGCCCTCGGCAAAAAGCTGATCCTTCAGAGCCGGGGCTTTGGCTTCCTTGAGGTCAAAGGCCAGCATCAAGCCCATGCCGCGCAGCGCTTTGATCGCGCCGCTTTCCCGAGCCAGTGCTTCCAGCGCGTCTTTGAAATAGCGGCCCGTTTCTTCTGCCTTATTTATAAGATCAAGACGCTCATATTCCGCCAGGACCGTGAGGGCGGCCCGGCAGGCCAGAGGGTTCCCGCCGAAGGTAGTGCCGTGCATGCCGGGGCTGAAGCTTTGCGCGACCTCTTCTTCGGCCAGTACGGCGCCTATGGGAAGGCCGCCCGCCAGGCCTTTGGCCAGGGTCGTGATCTCGGCCTTCACGCCGTAATGTTCGGCCGCCAGAAAGCGCCCGGTCCGGCCCATGCCGGTCTGGATTTCATCAAAAATCAAGAGAATGCCCGTCTCATCACAGAGGGCCCGGACCTTTTTCAGGTATGCTTCATCCATCGGCCAGACGCCGCTTTCGCCCCGGATCGGTTCCAGAATAATGGCAGCGGTCTCGGGGCTGATCCTTTCTTTCAGCGCTTCAAAATCATTCGCTTCGACCGTGAAAAAGCCTTCCGGCAGCGGCTTGAAGCCTACATGGAATTTCGCCTGCCCGGTGGCCGTCAAGGTCGCCAGCGTCCTGCCGTGAAAGGAATTTTTCGCACTGATCACCTCATAGCGCGCTTCTCCCTTTACCTGGAAAAAAGCCCGGGCCAGCTTGATGGCCGCTTCATTGGCTTCGGCGCCCGAATTGCAGAAAAAAGCCCGCTCATAGCCTGTCATCGTACACAGGGCCTCGGCCAGTTCGCTCTGCGGGCGGTTATAGTAAAGATTCGAGCAGTGGATGAGCGCCTGCGCCTGCCGGCAAATCGCCCGGCTCAGCGCCTCGTTTCCGTAGCCTAAGACGTTGACCGCAATGCCGCCTAAAAGATCCAGATAGGCCGTGCCGTTTTCATCGTAAAGGTAAACCCCTTTTCCGTAAGCGGCAGCAAGCGGGGTTCTTTTGCCGAAGCAGGGCAGGTAATATTTTTCATCTTTAGACATCAGTTCTTGGGTCGTCTGCGGGATTTCTTCTTTCATGCTTGAGACTCCTTTGCATGTTTTCGTCTGCATCTTCTTGTCTGCATCGTTTCGCCTATATCTTTTCCCCGGGATGATAGGGGCGGCGTTTCTGCATAATCATGGTGCCGATGCCGGTATGGGGGAAAATTTCCAGCAAAAGCGCGTGGGGGATGGTGCCGTCTAAAATATGCGTCCGGCCAACCCCGCGCCGGACCGTATCGAGGGCGCTGCGGACCTTGGGGATCATGCCGCCGTTGATGACGCCGCGGGCGATGAGTTCTTCGACCTCCGTTTCTACCAGCACGGGGTAAATAATCTCCCGGCCCTCTTTGTCTTTGCCCATCACGCCCGGCACATTGGTGAGGGTCATGAGCTTTTCGGCGCCCAGGGCCACCGCCACCTCGCTGGCCGCCTGATCGGCATTCACGTTGTACGCCCGGCCTTCTTCGTCGACCGCGATAGGCGCAATGATCGGAACATAGCCGAGTTCGGACAAGGTATCGATCAGCTCGGTATTGACCCTTCGCACTTCACCGACAAAGCCCAGGTCAACAGGCTCGCCCGTTTCGTTATACGCCAGACGGCGGCAGAGCAGGAGACTGCCGTCGTAGCCGCTCAGGCCGATGCCTTTCCCGCCGCAGGCATTGATCATGCTGACGATGCCGGCATTGGTCTTTCCCAAAATGACTTCGGAAATGACTTCCATGGCTTCCCGGCTCGTCACCCTTAGGCCGTCCTTGAACTCATTTTCGATGCCGGCCGCTTCCAAAGCAGCTGAAATATCCGGCCCGCCGCCGTGCACCAGCACGGGATTGATGCCGACGTATTTGAGCAAGGTGATGTCCTCCATCACGCTGCGCAGCAGCTCCTGATTGCGGATGGCATTGCCGCCGTATTTGATGACGATGGTCTTGCCGGAAAGGGAGCGGATATAGGGGAGTGCCTCGATCAGGATTTCCGCCTTCCGGCCGGCGGACAGGCGCATCTTGTCGCCCGGCTCGGGTGTATTTGCGTCTAAGTTTGCCTCTAACATAGTGGAACCTCTCTTCATGCCTCTCTAAATAAAACATGTCTCTCTAAATAAAATAGGTATATAAAAATAAAGATAGCGTATTTTTGAAACGTCTGCATCAAGCCCTGAACGATGCGGCCTCCGCGAGGATCGAGCCCCTCTGTTTCGGCAAAGCCGATACGGATATTAAGGCTTTGGATGGCCTGGGACGCCGGCCCCTTGCCGAGATTATCCAGCGCCGAGAAAAGCTTGACCGTCGAGGTGGCCTCGTCCGCAACGGCGGTGATGTCGACAAAATTCTGGCCGATCAAAGGCCTTGTCTGCGGCAGGAGCGTGCCGGGCAGGACCCTTACAAAAGGATCGTCTTTATAATATGTATTTAATACGGTCAGCAGATCGTCCTGCGTAACGCCGGGGGCGAGATCGGCATAAATCGAGGCCAGCATTCCGCGTCTCAGCGGGGCGAGGTGCGGGGTGAAGACGACGGTGATTTCTTTAGTGCACAAACGCGCGAGCTGATCTTTGATTTCCGCCTGATGCCGATGGGACCTGACGCCGTAAGGCTTGAGATTTTCGCTCATTTCGCTGAAGCCGTAAACCGGATCCGCCTTGCGGCCCGCCCCGCTCGTACCGGAATAGGCATCCACAATCACGCGCT
>CALLQJ010000198.1 GCA_938014865.1 uncultured Fastidiosipila sp. | reverse complement strand
TCTTCATTGTCCTTCTGGCTTTCCCGGATATCACGCAGAAACTTCCGCCAAAACAGCCCGGTATCAAAGTTATAGGCCCCGCTGCGGGCAAATACATGACCGTCTCCGGTATAGCCCATCCGCTCGTCGCGCTGCGGACAATCCGTAGGAATTTCCACATAATTTGATTTTTGTCCCCAAAGCTGATTCAGATACAGTCTTTGCAGTTTTTCATGCGAAGTCGAAAAAAAGCCCGTCCGCTCCATATCGCTGTAAAGGGCAAAAGCCCGGATCAGGCCTTCCTCGTAAGGCACCCCGGAAAGTTCCGCATAGCGAAATCCCATATAAGTGAATTGGGGCCGGTAAAGCTTTGTCTCTCCTTCCTTGTAATAGATCAGCTCGGCTTTTGCTTGACGCAGATTGCTCGTGTAAAGGCTGCCGTCATCGTTCAGAATCTCCCCGTGCCTGATCTTCAAAGAGGGGCCTTTCATTTTTTCCGGATCAATGATAATAATCCCGGCAAAGTTTTGGCCGAAATCAAGTATGGTCTTATCTCCCCTTTCTTCGACCCGGACAATCTGCATTTCTTCACGAAGTCTTACGGCGCATTTCCGCTCGACGAAAGACGAAGGCAGCGGCCCTTCAAAACGGACGGGCTTTTCTTTCAAAACCTTCAGTGCGTCGCTTCTGCCGTGGTAAATTTCACCGTCATAAAAGCCGGCATAGTCATAAGGACTCTCCAAAAGCCGGACCTCTTCGTCCGAAGAGCTGTAAAGAGCGTCTTCTGTTTCCAATATCCAGGCTGCGGCCGGGTATTCACCGTAGATCTGAGATTTATTTTCATAAGTGAAGCGCCCGCAGTACCAGCCTTGTGCTAAATAGATACGCAGCGTATTGCGCCCTTCCTTGAGGCGCAAGTTGAAGATATTATATTGCAGCTGCCGCGGATAATAGGTGTAGCCCGGCGCAAAATATTCATCGCCGATTTTTTCGCCGTTGAGCTCGGCCTCATAAATCCCCAGCGCTGTTATCGCCAGGCAAGCCGCTTGTGCTCTTCGGCAGTGAATTGTCTGCTCAAAAACACCGACTCTCCCTTCTTCAAAGGGCTCGGCTTGCCGGATAAAATGTTTTTTCAGCTCTTCTGCCGCTCTTTTTCTTATAGTTCTTGTCTCAGCCATTCGGCGCTCACCTCTGCACTTTCTATCGGATTATTATGAAGATGATTACGTGTCATTTCTAAAATGACGGCCTCTGTGCCCCAAGCCTTTGCCGCTTCGATAACGGCCTTCAAATCCAAAGAACCTCGGCCCAATTCTGTGTTCTCCATTTTGACAATAGGCTTGATGCTCTTAAAGGCTTCCCGATTTCCTCGGTCACTGATATGGCAAAGCTTCATTCGCTCACCTGTTTTTTCAAGCAGCTCACGTACCCCGATGCCGGCATCTGCCGCCCAATAAAAATCCGTTTCAAAATTAACAGCGTCTGGATCTGTCTCCTTCAGCAAAATATCATAGGCTGAAGGGCCCTCATCCGTGGGTAAAAACTCAATATTATGATTGTGATACAAAAGCTCAATGCCTCCCCTTTTAAGCCGGCTGCCGCAGCGGTTCAGGCGCGAAGCGAGCTCTCTTACCTTCTCCGAGTTTGTAAAATCAAAACGGTAGATGCCGGCAATCACCACATAATGATTTTTAAATTGCTCAGCTTCGGCAAAGAGTTTGTCCGGATCGTTCTCCGCCGTATCAAGCGAATAGTGAATCGCCGGCACTTTCAGGCCGCTTTCCCGGATCAGCTTCGGCCAGTCGAAATGGACACAGCGGCCGATCGGCATACCGGCAGTCCGCGTAAGCAGCCGAACTAGAAACGGGGCGGGATGCAGCATAAAATCACATAGCTCAATCCCTGCGTACGCTGCTTTTTTCAGCGCTTCCAGCGTTTCGGCCGCCTGCTTTGAACTTTTCAAAGCACGGCCGATCTGAATCTGCTGTATGGCTTGATAGGGCACGGCTTACTCCTTCTTCACGGACTGAAGATACGTGTTCAAACGCTTGATGTCATCTGCACTGACCGTATCGTTCATCTGCTGCAGCAGACTGCGCAGCGTCATGCGGGACATCATACGGATCAAGTTAGGATTGTCTTTTACGGCTTCGGCCACATCGCCTCTGCTCTCCGCACCGCTTTGCATCATCTGATCAAGTTTTTGTGCAATCTCCGGATTCTGACGCAATTCTCCGAGCGTATCCTCAATCGAATAGCAGGAGCGATCATATTCTTCATCTTCGAACCAATTTCTGATATCCGCTGTTTTATTCAGGAAATAATTCGGATTATCTTCCGGCGTCCTGACAATTTCGATTGTATCCGTCTCCCCTCCGGCTTCCGCCCGAATGCTGTGCCGGGCACTTAAGGGGATGGTGAATCGGAAGATTTTTTCGCCGTACTTTTTTGCATGGAGATTGCCGTCAAGATAAAGGGAGACCGGGCTTTGGTTTGAGTAAACTTTTATTTCACTGCAGTCTTCATTACGTTCTTTGTAACGCCGTCCGCAAATATGGACAAAGGCTTCTTCACTCCAATAAGCTTTGTAAAGATAAAAGGCATCTTTTTTGATTTTTCTGTCGAAGGTGATCAGGCCTTTT
Source organism: uncultured Fastidiosipila sp. (assembly GCA_938014865.1). GTDB lineage: Bacteria > Bacillota > Clostridia > Saccharofermentanales > Fastidiosipilaceae > JAAYZH01. The sequence goes on along the minus strand of CALLQJ010000198.1, from coordinate 4,490 downwards.
TGATTTTCACCGTGTTTCCCGCCTTCATCCCGGCCGTCTGCTCCGAAATCAAACATATTCCAGACGTAACTTGCCCAAAGCCAGGGTCTTCGGCTGATCATCTCCAGCATATGTTCGTGATAAAGGCATTGATAGCCTTCGCTGTAATCGCCCCGGTAAGGCCGGCTGCTTTGCAGAGCGGGATTCGCATCGGCCCCGTATTCGGAAAGGGCGACAGGCTTGTCGGGATAGGCTGCGTGGAAGGCGTCGAAAAAAACATCGTTTTGTTCGAGTTCACCGAGATACCAGCCAAAGTACAAATTGTAGGCCGCCAGATCCGCCAGCCCGACCAGCGGATCGTCCGTCTCCAGCATAAAAACATGTGCCATGGCCGTATAGCGTGTCGGATCTAACGTTTTGCATAAGGCCTGCAGTTTGCGGTGATTGTCCAAACGATCGTCTTTAAAAACAGGGACCGCTGTAATTTCATTGGAAAGTCCCCAGCAGATAATGCTCGGATGATGGTAATTTTGTACGATTAATTCCCGCATCTGGCTAAGGGTATTGTCTTTTCCTTCCGGCTGATGCATCGTGATATACGGGATCTCGGCCCAGACCATAAGTCCGGCACGGTCACAAAGCGAGTAGAATGCTTCGGCGTGCTGATAATGCGCCAGCCGCACCGTGTTGGCGCCCATTTCGAGAATATAGGAAAGATCTTCTTCATGCTCTTTCAAGGACAGTGCATTGCCTTTTCCTTTCCGATCCTGATGCCGTGAAACCCCGCGCAGAGGATAGGCTTCGTTATTAAGAAAAGCCCCTTTCTGAGGATCCACATGAAATTTCCGGCAGGCAAATGTCTGCGTTATTTCATCGCCGCTTTCCAGCCGGGCACGCAGACTGTAAAGATAAGGATCCTTCCTGCCGTTCCATAATCGCACGGGATGAAGCGGCATCGTTACAGAAGCTGTTCCGTTTTTAACCGCTGCTTCTGCCGTTCCTGCCCCTTCAATCCGGAAGCTTACGATCTCACCTTCGGCATGCTCTGTATACGCTTCGATCTCAATTTCTGCGGATTTTAAATCCTCCGCCAAAATCGGTGTAATTTTAATGCCCGGACTTCCGTAATAGGAAAGATCAAAATGGGCGCGGGGCACTTCAATGATTTTGACATTGCGGTACAGCCCTCCATAGAAGGTAAAATCGGCTTTTTGCGGATAGACGGCTTTGTTTTCCCGATTATCACATTTAATTTCCAAATGAAGATATTGGCCTTGCGCATTTTTTACGGCTTCGGTCAGTTCAATTCTGAACGCCGAGAAGCCGCCGTGATGTTCCGCAAGTTTTTTGCCGTCGGCATAAACAGCGGCACTGAGCGCAGCGGCTTCAATTTCCAGCCATATGCAGCGGTCTTCAGAAAAATCTGAAATTTTCAATTTTTTGCTGTAGCTTGCACACGTACGCAGATAATCATTTCCGCCGTCCTGTCCGTCTTCGGCATTCCAGGTATGCGGCAAATCCACCGTTTCCTTTTTCTGACTGCCGTCATGCGGGCTGAAGGTCCAATCTTTATTGATGTATATTACGTTTCGCATTTTATGTCCTCGTATCTTTGCTTCCCGTGTTTTTTGCTTTCATGTCTCAGATCCTTATATCGCAGGACCCTGCGGTCTTCATCTTTTTATCCTAGCAAGCTGAAACTTGCCAATATGAATAAATATTCCTTATAATGATCATTAATTCACTGTATCTTGTAATATCTTTAGAGTATATTCATTATCTTTAATTTTTGCTATTTGCATCAGATCCCTGCATCCGCTTTGTGCATCAGATGCTTGTATCAAAAGAAAGGCTGCAAAATGGATACACTCCGGTCGATCAAGTTATTTCGTGAACTGCTTTGCTGCGGTGATACACTCTTTCTGTGGTGCTATGATGCCGAAGGCACATTGCTCCATTCCAACTGCAGCGCGGAGGATAGCTTAGGCAATGCTTTCGTGCAATTCGGCTGCAAAGCAGAAATGCTTCGTCATGCTGCTCAATCGGATAAGCCGATCCATCTGGGGACTGCTTTAGGCTTATTCTGGTCGGCCGCGTTTGAAAAATCAGACGACGAGCTCCTGCGCTGCTGGGTGGTCGGGCCGATGTTTTATCTGGACATTTCAACAGAAGGCATCGAGAAAGGGCTCGAGTATTACCAAAATGCCGAAATGAGCGTTGCCCGAAAGATTCGTTTTCTGGAAGCGGTCCGTACACTGCCGATTATCCCTTCTACGATGATGCAGCGGTATACCTTAATGCTGCATTATTGTGTCAGCGGCGAGAAACTCAACTTTTCGGATATCACCTACGGGCCTAACCCTAAGCTCCATTCCTTAATCAGTGATTCTCAGCGTGACCGTCACAAAGTCTATATGGCCGAAAAACAGCTCCTTGATGCTGTTCGCAGCGGCAATTTAAATTATCATGATGCCTTCAGTGCGAGTATGGCTATCTCGAGCGGCGTCCCCGTTGAAAGCTCCGAGGCATTGCGTCAAGGCAAAATATCCTTGATTGTTTTTGCTACCTTAGTCGGAAGAGCCGCTATTGAGGGCGGCATGTCGCCTGAAGAAGCCTATTCTTTAAGTGATAAGTACATTCAAAATGCAGAAAACAGTAAAAGCATGTCCGAACTCGCCCCCCTCGCCTCTGCCCTTTATGATGATTTCATCCGCCGGGTGCACAGGATCCGGGAAATTTCAGATCTGAGCCCGGCGATCCGAAAATGCTGCCGCTACATTGAACTGTATCCGGAGAAAAAGCACAGTGCCGAGGATATGGCTGTCCTCACCGGATACAGCGCGTACTATCTCACCCAAAAGTTCAAAGAAGAAACGGGCAGCTCTCTTAGTGACTATGTTAAAAAGGCTAAGATTAACCGGGCAAAAGTCTTGCTTGAAAGCGAGCAGAGTATTGCTGAAATCGCTGCTGAACTTAATTTTTGTACACGTAGTTATTTCTCCCGCGTATTCGCCGAAGTGACCGGCAAGAGCCCTTCCGACTATCGAAAAAAGCTCTTCTGAACCGCCCCTTTGAGCCGCCTTTTTCTGCTATGCTTCGGGAAGTGCTTCGGAAGGTGTTTCGGAACTTTGTTCCGTCTCTGCCTTTTTTGCGGCAATCCGCTGCTGTACCCGTACCATTTCTTCACGATCTAATTTGCAGCCTTTCATGGCCCAAACGGAGATCAGCCAGCCGATGACGGGCAGTATAAAAACCAGACCCATCGTCAGCCAAAAAACGGCCGGGGTAGCAGGATCTGACGGCTGCGGCAAGCTTTCTTTGTAGCCGATCAGCGCAACCGATGCCGTCGCCACGACCCCTGCGAAAGAAGAAATAATCTTATCGATCAGGCTGTATGTTCCCGTCACAACCGCCGGAATGTATTTTCCGCTGCGGTCCCAATTCATAGTCGATAATGTCGGCCATAAAGGACGTATTGGCCGTCGTAACGCACATTTTTGAACCGTTCAGTGCCAAGGTCAAAATGACATAGATAATCATAGTAGGTCCCATCGTTGAGATAGTCCCGGGATCAATCATGACAAAAAACAATAAGGTGACAGCTGCCAGTCCGATGCTGACGATACTCCAGGTAAGAATCGCTTTGCGGCTTCCGTGTTTGCCGGCATAGCGAGCTCCGAAAACGGCGAAGATGATGGAAGGCAGCATGCTGATAGCGCCCAATATCGTAGCAATACCCATATTTCCGATTAAAATACCGTAAAGCATGGTAGTAATAATGGTCTGTGAAGCAGTCTGCTGCGCGATCTTATCCGAAGATGCAGCGGCTATGTATCTTTGCAAAGGTCGATTATGACGTATCACATCAATCATATCCCGCACCTTTAACGGTTCTTGCTTGCCGATGCCTTCAAAACTTTCCGGTTTATCATATTCAGATACACCGATGCAGACCAAAACGGTGCCGATACCGGCTATCAGCAGACAGAGCCGTGCCGCTGCTGACAAAAAGTCCTGATTATAGCTGCCGCCGTATTTCGGCAGTAAAACAGAGTTCAAAATCACCACGAGGATCATCGGCACCAGATAATTAAATGCCGTTACCCATACGCCGATGGTCGGACGCTGTTTCGGATCATTCGTCATAATGGCAGGTATGGTCTGAGCGGTCATATTCGTGATCGTGTAACCCAGAACATAGACAATGTATAAAATGACGAAAACCGCTGTCCCGAAGCCTTTGCTTGATAAGCCGTCAAACATCAGCCACAAGGCCAGTGCTTCGATAAGATATCCGGAAATTAATAATATCCTGATCTTTCCGAAACGGGTGTTGACCCGATCATAAACAAAAGCCAGGAGCGGGTCTGTAAAAGCATCAAGGATTCTGGTGGATGTCAGAATAATGCCTACGGCTGCCGTCGCAATGCCGTAACCGATCGAGGCGCTGTAACTGGCCATGCCGATCAAAATATAAATCCCCATGCCGACTAAGCCGTTACATCCGTAAA
>CALLQJ010000197.1 GCA_938014865.1 uncultured Fastidiosipila sp. | reverse complement strand
GGCCTTATACTTTTGCAGAAGCCGTCAGTGCGGATACGCTGGAAAAGTATAAAGAAGAAGGGTGCAGCTTTGAAAAAGCGGACGGGAGCCTGCCGTTTTACCGGCCGCCCGAAACTGCACGTCCCGACTTCCCTGTGATAGAATTAGACAAAACTGATGCCCGGCGTTTTATCCGGGGACAAGGCGTTTCGGCTGCACGTGAAGCGTCGGAAGAAGAGCGCTTTCGCGTATACTGCGAGGATCTCTTCCTCGGCATCGGACGGCTGAAGCCGTCCTTCGGTCCGGGCATTATTTCAGCGGAAAGGATGTTTATCGATATTGAAAACTTTACGTGTCGATTTAAGCAGGAATTCTGACGAGGTCCGTAACGTTCTTCCGCCCGAGACCCCCAGGGCACTGGCACTGGGGTATTTTGACGGCATACACCGCGGACACAGAGAACTGATTAATAAATTGCTGCAGCGGGCTGCCGAACGCGGCCTGGAAGCAGATGTTTTTTCCTTTGATCGTTATCCGAAACCGGTACCGGTCCATGCCGGACTGACGGCCACGGTGCCGGGGCGGGAGAGGCCGGAGAAAATGATTTTGCAGTCTCCGCTGCCGCCTGCGGAAAAAGCATTCAAAGGGCTCTTGCAGACGCAGGAACAGCGCGATGAGATCTTTGCCGCGGCCGGCTTGGATCATCTTATTCTGCAGGCCTTTAACCGGAGCTTTGCCGGGCTTTCGGCCGAGGATTTTTTAAATAAAATTCTGCTCGAGAAGCTGAATGTCAAGGTTCTGGTCACGGGCGCCGGCTACCGCTTCGCCCGCGGGCAGGAAGGGGACGCCGCGCTTCTGCGCCGCTGGGCCGCAGAGCATGAGGTCGAACTTTACCTGATTCCGCCGATTGAAGCGGGCGGGGAAGTCATTTCGAGTTCGCGGATAAGGGCTTTGGTCGAAGAGGGAAAAATGGAAGAGGCCGGGGCTTTGCTCGGGCGTCCGTTCAGTATTCCCGGCATTGTGATCCGCGGCAATGCCCTGGGGCGTACGGTCGGCATGCCGACGGCGAATATGCGTATTCCCTTCGGCATGGTGATTCCTAAATTCGGCGTCTACGTTACGCGCACCCGCGTGGGGGAAACCTATTACGATTCGGTGACGAATGTCGGCTTAAGGCCGACGGTGAATCATACCGATCCTCTGCCGCTGGTGGAAACGTGTATTCTGGACCGCCGCATTGATCTTTACGATAAAGAAATTGAAGTGGAGTTTTTGAAGCAAAGCCGGGACGAGGAACGCTTCCCGAGTTTCATTGCCATGTCCGCCCGCATTGCGGAGGATCTGGCGGAGGCGCGTCAGTATCACCGGCAGAGCGAAAAACTTTACCGTTATACCCGGGTGCAGGATATTCCCGTTTATCTTTTCCGTTCGGGCCGCTTTAATACCGCCTATCTGCAGATTGAATTCTATCTGCCGCTGGACGAGAAAACGGTGTCGGATCATTCGCTTTTAACCCAGGTGCTTACGGCCGTGGCCCCGGAGTATCCGTCCCGGCCTGAGTTTCAGAGCTTTTTGGACGCGCAGTACGGTGCCTCGGTGGAGGCCTGGGTGAGCAAGGTGAATGAACTGCAGAAACTGACCTTCCGGCTTTCCGCGGTGCAGCGGGGCCTGGACAATTCCGAGCCGTTAGATCGGAAGAGCACACGTCTGAACTCCAGTCACAACGCTTAATCCCGTA
>CALLQJ010000196.1 GCA_938014865.1 uncultured Fastidiosipila sp. | reverse complement strand
TGACCACCTACAGGAGCAGACACTATCAGCCGGTCGCCCGCACAAGTTCTTCTTCGTCTTCCGGCCGGAGTACGACGCATAAGACAAGCAGCGGACGGACATCAGGAGGACGCGGCGGCAAATTTTAAGCGCTGATCCGGCTGTAAAAAGTGCTTGATTTCAGACATTATGAGCAAGGCTTGAAGCAGAAGCAGCAATCTGTGTTATGCTAAGCCTTGCTTGCTTTTTATCTGCAAATAAATTCAGCTTGGAAGAGGAGTATTATGATCAGAATAAATGAACATTTTACAGAGGTGGAAAAATCCTATCTCTTTACCGAAATCAATCAGCGTGTGCAAAAATTTCACAAGCAGCACCCTGATGCTGATCTGATTAAGCTCGGGATCGGAGATGTGACCTTGCCGCTTCCCGGAGTTATTGTTGAAGCGCTGAAGAATGCTTCCGCGGAAATGGGTAAAGCGGAAACTTTCAGAGGCTACGGTCCGGAGCAAGGCTATCCGTTTTTGCGTGAAGCCATCGCGAAAAGAGATTTTACATCCCGCGGCCTGGCGATTCAGGCAGATGAAATTTTTGTAAGTGACGGCGCTAAATCCGATATGGGAAATTTTTTAGATATACTAGACAGCGGACTGAAGGTTTTAGTGGCAGACCCGGTATATCCGGTCTATGTAGATACGAATATCATGCAGGCTAATCAGGTCAAAAGGCTGCCGTGCCGGGCCGAGCATAATTTCCTGCCGGTACCGCCGGATGAGCCCGCGGATCTGATTTATATCTGCTCGCCGAACAATCCGACCGGGGCGGTGATGGATAAAGAGACACTGACGGCCTGGGTGAATTATGCGCTTGAACACCATGCTTTGATCCTTTTTGATGCGGCTTATGAAGCTTTTATTCAAAATGATGCGCCCCACAGTATTTATGAGATTGATCGGGCGGATGAAGTCGCCGTCGAAATGCGTTCTTTTTCAAAATTCGCCGGCTTTACCGGTGTGCGCTGCGGTTATACGGTTGTTCCGCATAAGGTCAAAGCAGCGGACTCTAAGGGCGAACTTCATGCACTGGCACCCTTTTGGCTGAGACGGCAGACCACAAAATTCAACGGTGTTTCTTATATCGTTCAGAGAGGGGCGGAAGCGGCCTACAGCGATGAGGGCTATGAAGCGTGCATGCAGAATATCCGTTACTATCTTAAAAATGCGGAAATTCTGAAGGCCGGCTGCCGCAGCATCGGTCTGGACGCCTCAGGCGGGGATAATGCGCCCTATGTCTGGCTGAAGACACCGGGGGATCTGAGTTCCTGGGCATTTTTCGATAAGCTCCTGGCCGAGGCGCATTTGGTGACAACACCCGGTTCCGGCTTCGGTGAGGCAGGAGAGGGTTATATCCGGCTCAGCGCCTTCGGCAGCCGTGAGGATTGTGAAGAAGCAATTTCACGTCTGAAGGATCTGAAGCTCTGAGAGGCGGAATGTTTTTTCTCTTGTGATTTTAAGGCCGGGATTAAGCGGCCGCTATGATCTTATAATTTTAATTATTTTGCCCTGTAGTTTTATTCTGCAGGGCTTTTTTGATGCCTTAATTGCATTTGCAAAATTCCTTTTTTGAATGGAAGTAATTTAAAAATAAATTTTCGGGTTTTACAGTGTGTTTTTTCTTATGAGAAGGCACCGGCAATGTACCGAAAAAATAAAAAAGCAGATAAAATTTTATTCAAATATATATTTTTTATAAAAGGACTTGACCTTTCTTTTCATCAAGTCCTTTTATTTTATGAAGAAGTTGTCAGAATTTTTAAGCCGGAAAAGGAGGATAAAGCGTAAAAACTCACTAAATTTATGTGAGTTTTGTTAGTTCTGTTAAATTTTTGTGCAAAATTTTATAGATAAATAACAGGTAAATAAATTCACGTCATACATCAAAATTTCAGCAGTTTACCTGAATAAATTCGAGTAATTATAATTTAATTAGTAAAATTACACAAATGAAACAGGAGGAAGCATATGAAAGCTGAAAAGCAAAAA
>CALLQJ010000195.1 GCA_938014865.1 uncultured Fastidiosipila sp. | reverse complement strand
TTGCTCATACCGTCCTCCTCCGTATTTCAATAGTGTTTCCTTCTTCATACACTCTTCTTAAATTTTAAAACCGACAGAATGAAACGGCGCAAGCCCCGCTTACGCCCCCTGTTTTTGTGAACCCGGGCCACTTGACCGATTGCTCAGAAACAGATATATTAATCGGTTTTGCAAAACTTTTTCTATGTTCTATCTTAGCATGTTTAAAAGAAGAATTTCAAACAAAAGCCCGAGCCTCTCAGCACAAGCTCAGCACCTCATGCTCGGCGAGCAGCTGCGCAATTTCCCGCAGGCTGAGCAGGCCGATCCTTTCGTCCGCCTCACGTCCGATCCTTGCAGCAGCCTTTTCTTCCAGATAAATCCGATGCTCCAGAAGCGCCGCCTTCGCCGCAAAGCCCTCAAAAAACGCCTCGTCCGCAAGCGTCACGCCCTCCGCCAGAAAAAGAAATAATAAAGAGCGCTCGCGTTCATCCGCCATATAGCCCAGAAGCTCACGCAGAGCGCTGCGGTTTTCCTCAGAGTCTTCCGCCCCGAGGTAATCTTTGCTGATGTAAATGACTTTCTGTCCGTGCCCGTTCCCCTCTGTTTCCAGGAGCACCTGCTGCTCGGCCGAAAAATCCAGGCAAAAACTTTCCTCATCCATTAAGGCCACGCCGTCCTTTTCTTTTCCTTCCCTGCTCATGACAAATCCGCCTCCCCGACCAGCCGGCGAATCGCCCGCGGCACGGCATCCTTGCTGTTTTTCCAGGGCGCATCCTGATTCCGGTAGTCAAATTTCAAGGTAAACCATTCCACATCCCCGCTGAGGCTCTCGAGCTGCCGGATCTCCAGATTCTTCAGATCCGTCACAAAGGCCTTCGCCTGATTCTGCTTCAGGTACTTCGCCGCCCCTTCCAGAAGATCGGCCGTATGCCCCAAACAAAAGCCCTGCCCCGTCTGAAACTTTTTCCGGAACATCTCATCTTCACAGTACTGCCAGAAAATAACATCCAGGTAACGTTCCATCGTCTCCGCGAGATGCTCGCAGATCACGCAGGATTCCGTCTTCGCCCGCAACGCCGAAGCCGCCTCGTTCAGCTCTGCTTTCCAGTCTTTTTTATTTCTCGAAAAAAGCCCGCCCTTTTTCTCTTCCGGAAGCGCCTTTTGCATCGTTTCTTCGGCGTAAGGCGTCAGATCCTTCAGGTGCGTGTGCAGCATCAGGCCGAGCCCTAAGCGGTTCTTCTGCGAATTATACATCGCCGCCAGATGCTCCCGGCAAAAGCCCTTGTCATTGGTCTGAAGCCTCTGATCCGCTTCCATCAGCGAGGGGCCCAAGTAAAACTCCAACAATGCTTCGGTCCGGACTTTTTCTAAGACGCACAAGGGGCAAATCTCCTCTTGGGCAAATGCGTCATTTACGGGAATGGTATAAATCTGTTCTCTTACTGCCATATTCAGCCTCTGACTTTATTTCGTTCGCCGAGCCTCGGATCCGCCACTTTGCGGCAGATCACGTTCACGCTCAAAACGTTGATGGACGTATAATTTTCCACCTGTTCCAATAGTATTTCCTGTACTTCATTCATGACATCCTGCGCATTATGCCCGTAATACAAGGCGAGTTCAAGCGAAAAGACCGCGCCGTAGACTTCCTTGTCGATTTTGACGCTGAGTACTTTGGCCAGGCCTTCGACATCTCTTAACAGAAGCCGGACCAATGACGCCAGCGCTTCGTCGGTGATAAGATATTTTCCCAAACTCGAAAAGGTCGGCCGGACCACCGTACGCTCCGCTTCGGGATGTGCCGGCAGCCCCTTCTCGCGCTCGCGCTTGCGCCGGATCATATTGATGGGATCCTGAAAGTAGCCGGAGAATTCATGCTTGATTTCCATGCTCGGCACAGGGATGGTGTGGCTGCCCTGCGTCATCCGGGTCGTTTTTGCAATGCGCCGTTCTTCCGGCGAACTCACGTCTTCAATCCGGATGAATTCCACCGGCATATCCAGCCTGAGATTTTCGCAGATGCGGAAAATCATATTGTCCGAGGTCCCCAAAATCATCAGGCGGTCGGGCTGCCGTTCCAGGAGGCTGCGGCGCATATTGGCCGCCCTCGTGTCGTCAAAAAAGATCGCCTGACGCACCGATTCAATTTTGGTTTTGGCTTTCTTAGCCGAGGATCCGGCCACGATCCGGCCCCCTTCTATAAGAAGACCGTCGTCGATGAAATAATTAATATTCCGCTCAGATGCGACCTGCAGGGCCCGGGTGGATTTCCCCGTGCCGGAAGGCCCGACAAAAGCAATGACGCGGATCTTGCTGAGCTGCCGGCGCTGCCGCTGGATTTCCCGTTCTTCTTCCGAACTTTGTCGTTTGTCCACTGCATCGGCAATGCGGTCAATCGGATTCAGATTGCTCAGAGCGGAAAAGAAATCCTCGCGCCGTTCGTCGCGCTTGACCGGATCGTCTGCATCTTTCTTAAGCGGACTGCTGCCGCGCGCAATACGGCCTTGCTCGCGCTGCTGAAACTGTCCTAAAACCGAACGCGGATCCGTTCCGCTCTTGCTCTTCGGTTTCGGACGGAAAGCGGCCTTGCGGATACGTTCCTTACGCTTTTCGGCCTCTTCCAAGGTTTCCTTGCGGCGCTTTTGCGCTTTGTTATTATTAAAAAACGGGAAACGAAACGCCAAGCCGGCTCCTTTCTTTCAGCCTGTCCCCTTGCGCCGGGACCGCTCAGTCTTCTTCCGCCTCATCCTCATTTTCCCAGTTATGCCAGACGTCCTGAACATCGTCGGAATCTTCTAACTGTTCAATCAGATGCTGCATCTTCTTAATGTCTTCGCCTTTTAAAGTAACGGTCGAATTGGCGACGGGCCCCAGGCTGGCCTCTTCGATGGGGAAATTTTCTTTCTTGAGGTAATCGCGCACGGCACTGTAGTCATCGGGCACCGTGCTGATGAGATAGGCATCGCCGTCTAAGTTTTCCACATCGTCGGCACCGGCTTCCAGGGCCGCCATGACCACATCGTCTTCCTCAAGGCCTTCGCCGTTGATGTAAATCTGCCCCTTTTGCTCAAACATAAAACTCACGCAGCCGGAGGTGCCGAGATTGCCGCCGTTTTTATCAAAGGCGTGGCGCACTTCGGCCGCCGTGCGGTTGCGGTTATTGCTGAGCGCACGGACGATCACGGCGACCCCCGAGGGACCGTAGCCTTCGTAGATGATCTCTTCATAATCCTCGCCGTCGCCGCCTCCGGGCGCTTTTGTAATGCTTCGCGTGATATTGTCATTGGGCATGTTATTGGATTTGGCTTTGTCAATAACATCCTTCAGCTTGGAGTTGGATTCGGGATCGGGCCCGCCCTCCCGGACGGCCACCTGAATCTCCCGGCCGATCTTCGTAAAGACGGCTCCCTTTTTGGCATCAGCTGCTTCTTTTTTGCGTTTTATATTATTCCATTTTGAATGACCGGACATAGGCACTCCTTCGTTGATTAAAATCTTATAACCTTTATTATAGTACATTTGCCGTGCTATAATCTGCGCGAGATCATCTCGCAGTAAGGAAGGTTTATATGAAGGACAAATCCCTGCACCCGTTAAGAACCGAGGCCGCGGAGCTGGCCTCCGCCTTGAAGACGCTTGTTTTTTACCGCGATCTTCAGGATTTCAGCTGCTTTCGCTGCTATATAGAGCTGCTGGACGCCTATGCCGAAGATCAGACGGAAACATTCAGCCGCCGCTATGCGGCCTGGAACCGCGCTTTGATTGAGGAGTCGGAAGAAGCCTCCTGGCCTTATTGGCTGGCCGGGCGGATTCTGATGAGCGTCAACCCCGTGAGCCGGGGTTTCGCAGAAGATACGCTCTGGCACGATGCGCTGCGCCGGGAACTGGCGGCTTTGAAAGAGGCTTTGGAGAAAGGCGGCAGCTATTGGGCCGGGCTTTTGCACGAACGCACGCCGGAAAAACACTTTCCGCTATATGACCGGGGAATGAAGCCATTGAAGATCACGGAAGAGGGCTTTTGTTCCGCCTTTTTGAACATGC
>CALLQJ010000194.1 GCA_938014865.1 uncultured Fastidiosipila sp. | reverse complement strand
CGACAGATTCAGGCGTTCGGCAATCTCCTTATTATTGAGCCCCTCTGCAATCAGCCCGACCATGCGCTGCTCTCGCGCATTGAGCCTTTCGTCAGGCTCCGGTACCGACACCTCGGACAGCTTGTCGATGACTTCCGAATCAAAGACATAGCTTCCGGCGGCGATCGCTTTCAAAGAGGGGAGGATGGAGCCGAAATTCTGCTTAAGAAGATAGCCGCGGCAGCCGAGCGCCAAAGCCTCGGAAATATAAGCCTTGTCTTTAAACGTCGTCAAAAGCAGGATCTTTGCCTCCGGGTCCTCTTCCAGAATATATTTTGCCGCCTTCAGGCCGTTCATATGGTCCATGCGGATGTCCATCAGGACAATATCCGGCTTGTGCTGATCGTAAAGAAAGATCGCTTCCGCACCGGACGTCCCGCAGGCCGCCACCTCAATGCCGCCCGCTTCAATGATTGTCTTAAGCGAGCTTGTGATCAGGGGATCGTCGTCAATAATTATTATTTTCATCTGCCGTTTGCGCCTTCTTTCTGTCAAGCGTCTTCCTGACAGTATACTCTCTTCATGTTAAATATCCGATCTTCGGAAAATCACCAGATGCAGGCCGAAGCCTTTTCCCGGAGCCCTGAGGACCCGCATATGCCCCTGATAGCGCCGGATCATCTCCTGAATGCTCCGAAGCCCTATCCCGTACGTGCGTTCATCTTCCGCCGCCTCCGCTTCTTCCGGCGTACACGAGCCGTTGTCGTGAATATTTAAGGACACGAAGCCGGCATGCAAGGAAAGCCTGACGCTCAGCTGATCGCCGTCGGAATATTTGACCGCATTCGTAATCGCTTCCCGGCACATGCTCAAAAGGTCAAGCCTCAGCTGAAACGGCAGTTCCGAGGTATCGGCACAGTAAAGTTCCGTCGTAAAATTTTCCGCCCGGGCGAGCGCTTTTTCTATTTCCGTCCTGAGATCAAAAGAATCACTGTAAAGATCGTGCAGCGCTGAACGGATTTCGCTCATGCCCCAGTCCAGGGTTTCATGAAGCCGCTCCAAAGGCTCCTCCAGTTCCTCCGCCTGATTCATCACCTTCAGCGCACCGACCTGCACAAGCGCCGAACTTAAGCTGTGCCCGGTCACATCATGAAGGCTTCGGGAAATCCGGTTCCGTTCATCGAGCCGCGTCAGGTAGCTGCTGTGTTTCTCCTCATCTTTCATCTGCCGCATCCTTTCTTTCATCGAAAAAAAGCGCCCCGCAAAATCGTCCCGCACCCGGTGCAGTTCTGTCTTTTCAAACGAAAGCCGCTGTCCCGCATAGGCCAGAAACAAAGCCAGCAGGAGATAAAGCAGCGTCAGCAGATTAAACGCATGAAAAAGCGGCAGCAGGAAGCAAAGCCCGGCGTAATACGGTCTGCGTGTTTTTTCTTCGCTTTTGAAAGCATTTTTCTTTAATAAAGTCTTATTAAAACACGCCGAAAAGAATTCAAAGCAAAAAAGCGGGAGATAAAAGCGGCACTCGGGAAAAGCATAGGCAAGGGCCGAAAGCCCGGCCGCAGCCGCCCACAGCCATCCGTCTTTAACTTTCTTGGAAAATAAATACAGCAAAAGCGAGAGGATCAGCGCGCTCAGCGCCCAAAAGATTTTCATTTCTTCCTTGCCTTCACTGAGAACCGGGGCGGAAAATGCCTGCAGAAGCAGAAGAAAGAAGAGTAAAAAGCGGTCTGGACCTCCGATGCAGCAGGTTCGGGGCAGCGCCCGGAAAAAGCCTTAAAAGATGACAATTGTCACCTCAGTTTACGACAAAAGGCACTGGGACGTAAAGATCAGAAGGTCCAGAATAAAGACAGAGACAAGCGGCCGCAGTCTGACGCGTCCGCAGAAAAAAGGAGTGTTACGCCTATGATGATCGAAGTCAATAAAGTCGTTAAACGCTACAAAGAACTGATCGCCTTAGATCACTTTGATTTTCACGTAGAAGAAGGAGAGATTGTAGGGCTGCTCGGACCGAACGGCTCCGGCAAAACCACCCTGATTAACTGCATGCTCTCTCTTCTGAAATTCGATAAAGGAGAAATCAAGATTTTCGGCAAGCCCCTTGCGCCCGATGACTGGGAAAGCAAGAGCCGCATCGGCATTGTTCCGCAGGAACTTGCCTACTTTGAAAAACTCACGGTCAAAGAAAATATCGATTACTTTTGCGGGCTTTATAAAAAAGATAAAAAAGAGCGGCAGCGTCTGACAAAAGAGACCATTGCCTTTACCGGGCTGGACGGCTACGAAGGCTTTCTGCCCCGGAAATTATCCGGCGGTCTCAAGCGCCGGCTCAATATCGCCTGCGGCATCTCGCAC
>CALLQJ010000193.1 GCA_938014865.1 uncultured Fastidiosipila sp. | reverse complement strand
GCCGGTCACGTAGACAAAGTCGTCATTCACCGGCGTCATCGGGGTCATGGTGGCCTCATCCAGGGCCATGCCCAGAACAAAAGGTTTAATGACCGAACCGATTTCATGTGGGTAATTAATGGCCCGGTTGGTCCAGACGGTGCCGGTCATATAATCCATCTGCTCCTCATCCGCTTCCGGATTCCATGCATCGCCCTCATAGCCGGTCGGCGGAGCGGTCGGTTTATTCAGGTTGAAATTATTTTCGCCGCTCATCGCCAGGATTTCGCCGCTCTGCGCATCCAAAACGATCATCTGAGCGCCGTTCAGCGCAGCGGAGGACTTGGCCATCTGCAGGCTGTAGTCCTGCAGCATTCTCTGCAGGTCACTTTGAATGCTGAGCCAGAGATCATAGCCGGGCACCGCCGGCACATCCGCCGAACTCGTATTCGGCAGGGCCTGCGCCCAGTAATTGTCGACCTGCCGGTAGACATAGCCCGCCTTGCCGGCCAGTTCTTTATTGTAATAGGCTTCCAGGCCGACTACGCCGTTCAGGCTGCCTTCATTTTTATTGGCAAAGCCGATCAGCGTGCTGGCCAGGTCATCATAAGGATAGTAGCGGGCCTGATTGGCGTCCTGGCGCACGCCGCTGATGCGGTTATCGCGCAGGGACTTGCTGAGTTTCTCATTGGTTTCCGCCGAGATGGTGCGTTTAACGACCATATAGGCCGCATCTTCGTTTTCCTTCATAAAGATCCACGTCCAGAATTTTGCAGAAGCCTTCCTCCGCTTCCGCATCGCTCATCTCCGCGCCCCGGCGCGGGCCGAAGACCGAGGGGGTGACCCCGATGGTATACGTGTAGGTGGATATGGCCAGCTCTTTCCCCGCGGCATCCAGAATATTGCCGCGCGTAGAATAGACCGGATACTCAACGGTATGCGTATTCGCCGCCAGCTCGCTGTATTTTCGGTGTTCTTTAATGGAAATCTGATATAAGTCGCGGAAAATAAGGACAGACAAAAAAAGCACGAGCAAGATCACCACAGACATGCCTTTGCGCATGTTATGTCCGGCCTGCTCGGTCTGACGTCTTATATTATGCAGGTACTCTTGTTTCAGACGTTTGCGTCGTTCCTGACTTGTCCCCTGTCTTTTTTCAGCGCCGGTATAGCGCTGAGGTCCTTTTCTTGCCATAGTGTCTGCTCCCGCTTAATGAATCGTTTTGAAAAAACCTTCGACATTCGCAAAAATCTGCGCCATGTCGTTTTCATCAGCGTCGACACCTTCGGCGTTGGCCTGTTTCAAATTCGTTACGATTTCGTCCCGCTCGGATTGTCTGACCTCAATAATCTGTGCTTCGACGGGCATCTGCAGTCCCAAGCGTTCGGCTTCGCGGCGAATGGTCGCCAAATCCAGATTTTTACTGATCTCTTCGCGGCGCTGCGCATTGTCTTTTTTCAGCGCATTGATTTCCCGCTGCAGGGCGGCATTTTCCGCCGTCACTTCGATCACGCGGGACTGATTATACAACAAGGCAATAAAACCGGAAAAGACCAGGATAATCAAAGCCAGTGCCGCGGCGAGATACTTCCTTCTCTGCCGGACGCTCGCTTTGCGCCTCTTTTTGCCGCCGGCGGCCGCCGTTTTTCCGCGGCTTCCGCTCATCCGGCGCAGATCCGGGCTTTTCTTTCTTGAATCCTGCTGTTCTCCGTCTATCCGAAAAATCGTATCTGCCATCTCGTCACGTCCTTTTATCTCTAAGTCTCTGCCCGCAGGCAAAGACCGCTCATGTTCTCATCATTTGCAGTTCAGGCCTCTGCTTCGCTGTTTCTCCGGAAGACGCGAAGTCTTGCCGAATGCGCGCGCGGATTGTCCTTGACTTCCTCTGCCGAGGGCCTGATGCCGCCTCGGGGCTCTTCTTTTCCTAAGCTTTTTTTGCCGCATACACAAGGCAGCTGCGGCGGACAGGTGCAAGGATTTTCAAAACGGCGAAAGGCTTGTTTGACCCGGCGGTCTTCTAAAGAGTGAAAGGTAATAATCGCCGCTTTTCCGCCGGGCGCCAAAAGTGCCGGCACTTTCTCCAAAAAGCTGTCCAGTTCGTCAAGTTCCGCATTTACGGCAATGCGCAGCGCCTGAAAACTGCGTTTGGCCGGGTGTCCTTTGCCCCGGCGGCTGCGTGCCGGCATCACCTGCAAAATCAAATCCGCCAGCTCTTTGGTCGTCTGAACCGGCCGGCCGGCTTCCCGTTCCCGGACAATGGCCCGGGCAATGCGTTTGGCTTCACGTTCTTCGCCGTATTCTCGTAAAATCCGGCGGAGTTCCTCTTCTGATACCGAGGCCAGAAGATCGGCGGCACTCATGCCGCTGCTTTGATCCATGCGCATATCGAGCGGGGCATCAAAGCGGTACGAAAAGCCGCGTTCGGCCCGGTCAAACTGCCGGGAGGATACGCCTAAGTCCAGCAAGAGACCGTCCAGCGGGCCCTCGCCCGCAGCTTTCAGCACCTCGTCCATTTTCGAATAGACGCTGTGGTGCAGAAAATAACGGCCTTCGCTTTTGACTTCGGAAAGTTTTCGTTCCGCAGCCTGCAAAGCTTCTTGATCGCGGTCAAAGGCATGCAGGCGTCCCTTTGGGCCTAAGGCCTTCAGAATGCCGCTGCTGTGGCCCGCTCCGCCGACGGTCCCGTCCGCGTAGCAGCCGTCTGCTTTAAGTTCCAAAGCATCAAGTGTTTCTTCATAGAGCACACTCTTATGGAAAAATTCTGAAGCCGGCATCAGAGTATGCCTCTGATTTCATAGGCGGAAAGATCCAGCTCGCTCAGCGGGACTTCTGTCTCGCGTTCTTGCTGATAATGTGCCTCGGAGCAGAGCTGTACACTGTCGCCCATATCCAGAAGGCTGACGCTGTCGCCCGGTTTCACTTGGATACTCTGCCAAAGTTCGTCGCTGATGCTGATGCGTCCCTGCGCATCGGGCTCTACTTTTAACGCTTCCCCTATAATGCTGCGCCGCAGCCGCCTGGCCAGAGGTTCTGTTCCGGGCAGGGCATTGAGCTGGGCGCGGATATTTTCAAATTGTTCGCGTGTGTAAATCGTCAGGTAGGCCTCGTCAAGACTGTTCGTGACATACAAAACAGGCCCCAGCCCCTCCCGGAGCTTGGCCGGCAAAATAATTCTGCCTTTGCTGTCACTGACATGGGTATAACGCGCCATAAATCCGATTCCACTCCACTTCTTACCACAATGAGGGATATGTACTCCACTTTCCCCCACTTAATCTGTATTGTACCGAGCAGCGTTGTGAAATTCAAGCAAAAAAGGGCTTTGTTCACAGTCGTCCGGCGATTTCGGCATTTTCTTTTTCATAAAAAAACGAAGGTCCGAAGACCTCCGTTGGAATACACGGGCTTTTGCCCGATTATTTTCTATCTGTTTTTCTTATAATATCTTTTTATTTTTCCCTTTAATCTTCTTTGGCGGACGCGCTGACTTCGGCAGGCTCCTCGGCCCCGGCCGCAGTGCTTTGCTCCTCCGCTTCGGCCCCGGCCGCAGTGCTTTGCTCCTCCGCTTCCTCCGTCTCTTCCGGAATTTTTTGCTCCTCCGTCTCCGGAGCGGCCGCCGGAAGTCCCTCCGCTTCAGCTTCAGCCGTGCTTTTCTCATCGCTGAGGCCGTGGATGACGTTTTCCCGTTCGGCCAGACTGTCTTCAAAGAGCTGATCGTAGGCTTCTTCCCGGGCCGAGCGGCGTTTCTTGCGCATGACAATGAGGTAGATAATGCCGCCGATGACCATCAGGGCCGAAAGCAGCTGTGAGGCGCGCAGGTCCCCGTTTCCGATATAAAGGGCGTCCGTCCGGATGCCTTCGACAAAGAAACGCAGGAGACCGTAGCCGATCAGGTAGAGGGCCGTCGTGCCGTAGGGAATTTTATTATTCTTGCGGAAACGGTGCAGGATAAAGAATAAAATCATATTCCCGATGAATTCATAAAGGAAGGTCGGGTGCACCGGCAGATCGGGATTCTGTCCGAGTTCGGGATGCGCGGAAAGGTAGGCTTTGGTCCCGTTGCTGATCATGCCCCAAGGCATATCGGTGTTCGTGCCGAAGGCCTCCTGATTAATAAAATTGCCGATGCGGCCGATCGCCTGTCCCAGCGGCACGTAGACAACCAGGAAGTCTATGAAGGGTTCGACTTTTTTCTTTTTGATCTTATGGAAAATAATAATGCCCAGAAGACCGCCGATCACCCCGCCGTAAAAAGCCAGGCCCCCCTTACGGGTGTCGAAGATGCTCAGCAGATCATCTTTATACATGTCCCAGCTGAAAATCACATAATAAAGCCGGGCCCCGATGATCATCGAGGGCAGGACGACCAGAAAGTTATCCAGGACAAAATCCGGGTCAATGCCGAATTTTTCCGCTTCCCGCCCGGAAATGATGATGCAGAGCACGGCGGCCACGGCAATCAGCAGCCCGTACCAGTAAACATCTACGCCGAATACGCTGAAGGCCACCCGGTTAATCGGCAGGTCATAAATGCCCAGTCCGGGAAAGCTCACTAAAAAATCACTTGTCATTTTTATTTCGCCCCTTTTTCTTTGCGTCCGTGGACGACAACCACGGCGCGGTTCTCCGGCTTGACAAAATCAAGCTCCTTAAGCATTTCCCGTCCTTTTAAAGAATAAAATACAGACGCGTAATCGGAAAATTCCAAATGCCTCAGCCGGGTTCTGACGGCGGCTTCGCCGCATTGTTCCACATCGTCCAGTGAGCGCAGGAAGTCGCCGAGCCGCGAACGGATCAGTTCGTCCATGCGCTGCTCATCAAAAGCACCCAATCGTATATACTCTTCCAGCCGGGCAGCCAGTTTTTCCGCCGCCCGCTCCGGCTGCATGGAATCGCCGCTGATGCTCAGGTAGGCATAAGTGGATTCCACGGTATAGTCAATCGACAAGGACTCGTCGACCAGGCCTTCATCATAGAGTTCTTCAAAGGCGCCGGAGCCCTGGTCAATCAGCATGCTCGTCACCAGTTTTCCGCTCATCTTGCTGCGCAGAATCTCACTGCCGTCCCGGTGCTCATGTCCGCGAAGCGTCGGTTTTTTATACGCCAGATAGAAGGACGAGGTGCTCGACGGCAGCTCCAGACGCTGCATCGGCGTAATCTCTTCTTCCGGATCGCCTTCCAGCGGCAAAAGCTTCGGATAGCGCAGGCCGCTGCCGACATAAATTTCCAGCCACTCCGCGACGCCGCGGATCAGCGCTTCTTCTTCTTCAAAGCTGCCGACTAAAATCAAAGACATGCACGACGGCGTATAAAAATTCTTATGCATCCGTCTTAAATCTTCGGTTTCAATCGCCGCAATGCTGTCGGCCGTCCCGAGAATATCTTCGTAGAAGGCCGGATGGCTGTAAAGCGCCTGCATCAGAATGCGTTCGGCTGCCGTGGAGAGATCTTCTTTATACATATTTAATTCGGTCAGAATGATCTCTTTTTCCCGCTTGGTTTTTTCATCACTGAATTCCGGGGAGAAAATCGCCCGGAAATAAAGCTTCAGCGCTTCCGCAAAGGATTCGACACAGGTAAAAGAAAACAAGGTATAGGTCGCCGTTGTATAGGCCTCGGTATCCACCCCTAAAGCCGTCAATTGCGAGACCACCCCGGAGCTGTCCGCGGAAGAAAAAATACAATGCTCCAGGAAATGTGCCGTCCCCAATTCCGCCTTGATCACATCGCCGCTGTAGCGGTCGAGGTAATTCAAATGCTCCGCTCCGAAGGGAATCAGGAAGCTGCAGTATTTATTCTTGAAACCCGCCTTCGGAATCAAGTCAATCTTAAAGCCGGAATGGTGCTGATAGACGTGCACAAGCTGTCCGGTGACTTTATCTTTTCGTTCGTAGCGAATCATGCCGGGCATCGGATTCATAAACGCACCTCCCCGGACTTGCTCTCTTCTGCCGTTTTGGGACGTTCGGATTCCGGCAGGAGCAGGTACTTAAGCCGCAGCTTCATGCGGCCGGCCAGCTTCTGAATATAATCTTCCGCGGCAAGCGTGGTAAAATGCAGCACCTCTTCGCTGGACAAGCTCCCGCCGCCGAGACACTCATGGCTGTCAAATTCCAGACAGTCTTCCAGATCGTCGCGGACCTGCAGGAGATCATTTTGATAGAGCTTCAGCGCACTTTTGAAAAGTTCCGGCGGATAATCGCCTTTGCGGAGCCGTTCAATCTGCTCCATGATGACTGCCGCACTCTCTTCCGCCTGTGCGGAATCGACTTCGGCCGTCACCGTAATCCGCTGCGCCATCGAATCATAGACCGAATCAACATAATAGGCATAGCCCAGACGTTCACGAATCTCCATGAACAGCAAGGACTGCTGCGACTCGCCGAGCATATAATTTAAAATCCGGCCGAGCAGCACGGCCACGGACATATAAGCGGGCATGCCGCTGAAGACCATGACCAGATGGGCCAGTTCCACATCGCCGTATTCTGTGACGTCCCGCATCTCGGGGTATTTAACCACCGCAGGATGCCGGGCGGGCCGAAGCTTCAGGGCCTCCCGCCCGCGCGGAACCGAGGCCAGTTCATGCACCACTTTATCCGGCAGGCTGCAGTCATCAAAGCTGCCGTACATATAGACACGGATGCCCGCAGCCGAGAGCATGCGCACCCAGGCATCACGAAGACTTGTTTTATCCGCCGTTTCCAGCCCCTCGCGCGTGCCCAGAGGATTCAGCCACTCCGAAGGATCTTCGGACAGCAGCGCCTCCGCCCGGTCAGCGGCATAAAGGCTCTTGTCATTCGAACCCGCCAGGTATTCCATCAGCAGGTTCTGCCGTTCTGTCTCAATAATATTCGGCAGGAAATGGTCCTG
>CALLQJ010000192.1 GCA_938014865.1 uncultured Fastidiosipila sp. | reverse complement strand
CATGTCCGTCACCTTGCGCAGCAAAGCCTACAGTGTCGGCGGCGAGTACAAAATCGGGCAGCGTCTGCGGGAACTGCTCGAATCCTATCTTTATATTGACGCCATGGATTACACCTATCAGGATCAAAACAATAATGAGGTCGAGCTGGTTTTAAATGAGAATTCCGAAGTGCGCATGATTCTGCTGCAAAGTCCCGAATACCGCGCCGAGCTGCTGCTTCAGGAAATGTCCGACGAAGTGCCGGATGAAATCATCAGCGAGCCCGGAAACAATGAAGAACAGCCGGAGAGCAGCAAAGAAGGGCGGATCAGCGCAGAAATTACAGGCAGCCACCGTCCCGACTGAAAGCGCGTTTCCAAAAAGCTTCCGACAGAAACTCTTTAAGCAAAGCCCGCTTCCGCGGGCGTATTTTTTGCCCGCAGCTTCCCGGACGCTTCCCGGGCAGCCGCCGGCCGCTCTCAGTTCACGGCAAACGATAGAAATTCCGGTAAAAAAGAGAAAAGGGCATAAAAAAAGCCCGGGAAAAATTCCCGGGTGATTCTGGCGTGCCCGGCAGAGATCGAATCCACAGCCTTCTGATCCGTAGTCAGACGCTCTATCCAGTTGAGCTACGGGCACATGTCTTGTCCGATTGAGAACATTGAGAATTATATACGCCTGAATTATGGCTGTCAAGTCTAAAGGAAAATTCGCGAAAGTCCCGAAAAAAGTCTCGTAAACTTTACTTGAATGCCGTATTATGCTAAACTTCTTTAGCGTTTTAAGTAGGCAAGACCTGCTTTATTTGTATTTACAGGAGGCAATCAAATGGAGAAAAGCTTTGAACAGCAGGAACATAATACCGGAGTATTCAGTTTCCGCTTCACAAAAGAAGAATTTAACGAGGCCATGAACAAGGCCTTTAAGCGGAATGCCAAACGATTTAATGTTCCCGGTTTTCGTAAAGGCAAGGCGCCGATGCCGGTAGCTTTGAATTATTACGGTGAAGCTGTTCTTTATGACGATGCGGTCGACTATCTGATCGCCCCCGCTTATCAAGAAGCGGTCAAAGAGTTTGACGTCAGCCCGGTCTCGCAGCCGAGTCTGGAAATTCAGGAAATCGGCACGGCAAAGGGCTTTGCCTGCACGCTTACCGTGGATACCGAACCGATTCCCGAACTGGGCGAATATAAAGGCGTGGAAGCCGAAAAACCTGAAGTCAGCATCGGCGAAGAGGATGTTGAGGCGGAACTCAAAAGAATTCAGAATCGCAATGCCCGCTTAGTCCCGGTCGAAGACCGCGAGGCACAGGACGGCGATACGGCGAATATTGACTTTGAAGGTTTCCTCAACGGCGAGCCTTTTGACGGAGGCAAAGGGGAGAACCATGATCTTGAACTCGGTTCCGGTTCCTTTATCCCGGGCTTCGAAGAACAGGTGGAAGGCCATAATGCCGGGGATGAATTTGATGTAAACGTAAGCTTCCCCGAAGATTACGGTGCCGAAGAGCTGGCCGGCGAAGATGCGGTATTTAAAGTAAAGCTGAACAGCATCAAGCGGAAAGAACTTCCGGAACTCGATGATGACTTCGCCATGGATGTCAGTGAATTTGATACCTTTGACGAGTATAAAAAATCCGTTGAAGAAGATCTTAATAAGCAAGCGGAAGAGCGGGCGGAGCGGACCTTCGAGCAGAATGTCCTTGAAAAGGTCGTCGACAATGCCGAAGTCGAGATCCCGCATTCCATGATCCATCAGCAGATGGAACAGCTGCTGCGCTACCAGAGCCAGCAGATGCGCTATCAGGGCATTGAGCTCGAGCAGTATCTGCAGTTCATCGGCCAGACGGTTGATCAGTATATGCAGAGTCTGCATGAGCCGGCGGAAAATCAAATCAAGGTCAGCCTGGTGCTGAAGGCGATTGCCGAAGCAGAAGACATCACGCTCAGTGATGAAGAAAAAGACGAAGAAATCAAAAAACTGGCCAAGCAGACCGGCCTCGGCGAAGATGAGGTCAGACGCCAGATCGGCGACAGCGAAGCCTTTTACAATAACGCCCGGGATCAGAAAACCATACGCTTCCTGAAAGAGGAAGCCGTCCCCGTTGCCCCGGCAGAGCCGGAGGAGGAAGCGGAAGACAGTCCGGAGGAAGCAGATCCCGAAACGGATCAGGATACTGAAGAAGAGGCCTGAAGAAAAAACAAAATTTAAAAAACATCTCCGCACAGGGGGTGTTTTTTAAAATAAGTGTAAAATTTAACAAAAGCTCCGTGACAAGTCGGATAAAGCGAGTATAATGTAATTTGACTTTGTTTGACATTGTCAAAAATTACGCATCTGTTCTTGCCGAGAGCAGATGATAAGAGATAAAAGGAGAATCACAGAATGATGAATTTTAATCCTGAAGCGATTCGCAGCGCACTTGTTCCGACGGTGATTGAAACCACGAACCGCGGCGAACGTGCTTATGATATTTATTCCCGTCTGCTGAAAGAAAGAATTATTATTCTCAGCGACGAGGTCAACCATGTCACGGCCAGCCTGGTCATTGCCCAGCTCTTGTTCCTGGAAGCGGAGGATCCGAGCAAGGATATTCAGCTTTACATCAACAGCCCGGGCGGCGAGGTCAGCAGCGGACTGATGATTTACGATACGATGCAGTACATCAGGCCGGACGTGCAGACCATCGGCATGGGAATGGCGGCCAGCATGGGCGCTTTCCTGCTGCTGGCAGGCGAACCCGGCAAGCGTTTTGCCCTGCCGAATGCCGAAGTCATGCTGCATCAGCCTTCCGGCGGTGCCCAGGGACAGGCTTCCGATATTTTGATTTCAGCCGATCACATCCGCAAGACCCGCGAACGTCTCAATAAGATTATTGTGGAACGCACCGGGCAGCCGCTTGAGATTGTCGAGCGCGACACGGACCGTGACCACTGGATGACGGCAGAAGAAGCAAAAGCTTACGGCGTCATTGATCACATCATGGAGAAGAGAGAGAAGAAGTAATGACTTTTTCCCCTGAACAAAGGAGAAAAAATGGCCAATAAGAACACATACGGACCCGTCCGCTGTTCTTTCTGCGGCAAAGATGAGTCTCAGGTGAAGCGAATGATCGCGGGCCCTGAGGCTTATATCTGCAATGAATGTGTGGAACTGTGCCACGACGTCATGATGCAGAGCCTGCAGCGGGCAAAGGGCAAAAAGAAAAAGGCGATGAAGGCGAAGCTGCTTTCTCCCGCCGAATTAAAGCGGCAGCTCGATGACTATGTCATCGGACAGGAACGTGCTAAAAAGGCATTATCCGTTGCCGTATACAATCACTATAAACGTGTCCTGGGTGAAGAAACGGACG
The DNA here is from genome assembly GCA_938014865.1 of uncultured Fastidiosipila sp. Lineage (GTDB taxonomy): Bacteria > Bacillota > Clostridia > Saccharofermentanales > Fastidiosipilaceae > JAAYZH01. The sequence continues at coordinate 7,583 of CALLQJ010000192.1, read as the reverse complement.
ATCCCGAGCTGAATGATGTTGAGCTCGCCAAGAGCAATATCATGCTGATCGGGCCGACCGGTTCCGGCAAGACGCTGCTCGCCCGGACCATGGCGCGGCTTTTGGATGTCCCTTTTGCCGTCGCCGATGCAACCGTTCTGACCGAAGCAGGCTATGTGGGCGAGGACGTAGAAAATATCATTCTGAAGCTTCTGCAGACTTGTGACTACGACGTGGAGGCCGCCGAAAAGGGCATCATCTATATTGATGAGATCGATAAGATTACCCGAAAATCGGAAAATCCTTCGATTACCCGGGATGTCAGCGGCGAAGGCGTGCAGCAGGCGCTTTTGAAAATACTGGAAGGCACCGTTGCCAATGTGCCTCCGCAGGGCGGGCGCAAGCATCCGCAGCAGGAGTACATTCAGGTGGATACATCCAATATCCTCTTTATCTGCGGCGGCAGCTTCGACGGGATCGAAAAGGTGATCCAGAACCGCACGAATAAGAAGTCGATCGGCTTCGGTGCACAGATCGACCGCGGTGAACGCGGCAATGACGAGCTGATGGCGCAGGTCAGTCCGCAGGATCTGCAGAAATTCGGCATCATTCCGGAACTGATCGGGCGTGTGCCCGTACTGGTGACCTTGAACAGCCTGAAAGAAGAAGATTTGATCCGCATTCTGCAGGAACCGAAGAATGCTTTGGTCAAGCAGTATAAGAAACTCTTCCGTTACGATGATGTCGATCTCCACTTTACGGACGAGGCGCTGCGTGAAACGGCGAAACAGGCCCTGGCCCGGGAAACCGGTGCGCGCGGACTGCGGGCGGTTTTAGAAGAAATGATGATTGACATCATGTATGATATTCCGTCCAGAGGCGACGTCAAAGCCTGCATCGTGACCGAAGAAGCCGTCAAAGGGAAGGTCAATCCGACCCTGGTCTTGAAGGACGGCACGAAAGTTACGGACGAAAAAATCCGGGACGAGGACGCGGATCAAGCGTCCGGGGAAGCCTCGGATGAGGCGGAAGAAGCGGAGCGTTCCGCTTAAGCGCCGGAGGACAGCCCGGAATCAAGGGCTCTTCTCTTCCTGAATGAAAGCATAATTATTATGAATAAAAAAACGGGCAAGGATACGGGAAAGGACGCTTCCGGGCGTCCCGCGCACGCAGACCGGCCCGTTTTTTATCGTCCCGAATCGCCCCGCAAGGCCAAGAAAAGGCCGGAAGAAAACAGCGTAAAACCGGAGCGCGCAGTCCGGAAGAACAGACTCGCGGCTCTTGCGGTTCTGCTCTTCTTTGCGGCGCTTTTACTCCTTTACCAGCATTTCGGCATAAGCTTTTGTCCGATTTACCGCATCATCGGCCTGCCCTGTCCCTCCTGCGGCATGAGCAGGGCCTGGATGGCACTTTTTCACGGGGACATCGCCCGGGCCTTTTTCCTGCATCCCTTGTTTTTAGCGCCGCCGCTCCTCGCAGCCGCTGTATTTTTCTATGAAAAAGGAAATCGGAAGAGAAAGAAAGCGGCGCAGATCGCTCTTTGGATATTAGCCGGACTCTTTATTCTGATCTGGCTGATCCGGATGTTCTTGTATTTCCCAAGGCAGGAGCCGATGCGTTTTAATGAAGAGGCCCTGCTCCCGAGGCTTTTCAGAATTTTCAAAAAATAAACTGCCCCGAATAAGGCAGTTATCTCCGGAAAAGGCAGGGAGCTGCGCTTTCCTGAAAAAATGCCCGGGGCAGCAGAGAATCTTGGCAGAAATTGCTCAGATTCCGGCTTCGGCAATGTCAAAGTCTTTGAGAATCTCGTACAAATAAGCGGTTTCGGAACCGTTGAAGGTCAGGCCCCGGCCCATCTTCGTATGCTCCGGATTCCAGTTGCGGATGTCCAGCTTGGCCGGATTGCCGTTCCAGGACACCAGATTGACTTCCCGCGTCCAGCCCCATTTATTGGTGCTGAGCGTTCATGAACCGCAAAGGTGATTTCATCTTTCTCTCTCGGATTCGTTTTCTTGTCTTTCGTCTTTGTACTTGTCATCTTACGCTCCTTTTCAAATCTTATTTAAATGACATCTAAAGACTACGAGATAAAGACCCCGCGCATTCCGGACAAAAGCCTACAAAAGCCCACTTTTGCCTGTCTTTGCAGTATCTGCACAGAACTTATTAACTAAGCGCTGCATTCATTATTAAACTTGCTCTCTTCAAATATTGTTCATTTTTTGATAAAATAATGAACATTAAGCGAACATAGCAGGGCTTTTGAGCTGCTGCGGACAGTAAAGGATGGTCTCAATGAAAAGCAACAGGTTTAATGTAGAGGCGAGTAATAATCAAGAACATCTTGAAGAATTGCCGCTTGTCCTCAAAGGAATGCAGCAGTTTTTCCCCGAGGGCGACTCCATTACCAAACCGAGCACCCATCATTACCATGAGCTGACCTATGTACGGTCCGGCAAAATTGACTACCACATTCGCGGAAAACGCTATCACCTGGTGCCCGGCAGCACCATTGTCGTAAGGCCCGGGGTTCCGCACAGCTACGTTGTGAAGGAAGAATGTGACATTGCCTGCGTGTATTTCGCGGTACAGACGGAGCGTTCTCAGCGTGCCGCACAGGCGGCGGGTGCCGAGATCGATCCCTATCTGGATTTTCTGAGCTTTGCCGATGAAAAAGGCGATGATGACCCGGCCTCCGAACCGGATCCCGATGCCATGCTGATCAAAGGCAAGGGCAGACGCGAGATCGCCAAAGCGGTGGAAGCGATTATTTTTGAAAACAGCCAAAATGAATACGGCAAGGTCATCATGCTCCAGGCTTTGGGCCTGCAGCTTCTGGTTGAATTTTCCCGGGCGCTCAAGGCGGAATGGGAAGAGGCTTTGAAGGTCAAAACCGGCAAGGCCAAAGAATTGGTGCATATTGCCCGTGATTTTATCGAATCCAATTACGACCGCAACATTACGGTGGCGGATGTAGCGGGGCATGTCTTCTTGAGCCAAGGCTATTTTGCCCGGGCTTTTCGTGATGAGATGGGCATGAGCCCGATGTCTTATCTGATGCAGGTGAGGGTCAGCAAGGCCTGTGAACTTTTGCGCCAGACCGATATGAAAGTATCGACGATTGCCGGCAAAGTGGGCTTTTCCAGCCCGCAGCGTTTTAATGCGGCTTTCCGCAAGCAGATGGACACCACGCCGATGGCCTACCGAAAAGCAAAGAGTACGGAAGAAGAACGCAAGCGAATTGTCTGAGGCAAAGGACTTTCGGACAGGCGGCCGGCATTCTGAAAAAACATTTAAATAGTTAAGGGAGCAGGAGGCTTCGGCAAGCGCCTTTTGCTCCTTTTTCATTGCCGGGGGGAGGGGGCGGATTTTCCCGTCGGCCCCGAAAATCGAAACTTTATTCTGCCGGGTATTTGTGCTATAGTATAATCAAGTATGTGCTTATCAGGAGGTTTCAAGCGATGATTGTAAAAAGTGAACTGGAATTGTGCAAACGTGATATGGAAGCATGCGTGGGCAGGAAGGTTCGCTTGAAGTCTAACGGAGGCCGTAAACGTACCATTATTCGTGAGGGAATCGTTGAAAACTGCTACCCGAACGTTTTTACCGTACGTTGCATGAGAGCAAATCATGAAGACCCCGAAATGGTTTCTTATAGTTATGTCGATATTCTGACGGATACGGTAGAAGTTTCCGTAGCGCCGGAAATGCCGACTGATGAATAATGAAAGTTTAGATTTTAAGTGAGGAGAACGGTTCCGAAAGGAGCCGTTTCTTCTTATAGAAAAGAAGGAAAAGCCCTATGCCGGTTTATCGAGAAAAAGCAGAAGCCCCGGCCAAGATCAAGTTATTTGTAGACATCGTCGCGCGGAGAAAAGACGGCTTCCATGAACTGTCGACGTTAATGCAGAAGATCAGCCTGGCCGATACGCTGCAGCTGGCGGTTTTTGAGAAACAAAAGCCCTCTCCCGATCTCCCCGCGGATGCACAGCGGGTGCTTTTTGAGGAAGACGGCTGCCGCCTGATCTTTGACCTCCTTTCGGCAGAAGCCCTCCCGGCCGGCCGGGACAACAGCTGCGTGCGGGCGTTTCGGGCGTTTGCGGATGCCTTGTCGCCGGCGGAAGCAGCACTTTTTTGCGGCAAAACCTTTTATATCGCGCTGGAAAAAACAATTCCGATCCAGGGCGGCCTCGGCGGCGGCAGTGCCGATGCGGCGGCCGTCATCCGGCTTCTGGCTGATTATATCCGGAAAGAAGCCGGTATTTTATGGTCTGAAGATCTGCTGATGAAGATCGCCGCCGGCATCGGAGCGGATGTGCCTTTTTGCCTGCATAAGCAGGCGCTTTGCTATTGCACGGGAATAGGGGAGATCTGCCGGAGTGTGCGCGGCGCGGAAAGGCCCTTGCCTTTGCTTTTGCTTTTCCCGGAGATTAAGGTCTCCACCCCTGAGGCCTTCGCGGCCTTTGACAGGATGCCGGAAGAAAAACGAGCCGGGATCGGGAAGACGCCGGCAAGGGCTTTTGTTAAGGCCATGCAAAATCAGAACTACGCTGCGCTCAAAGGGATCGGCCGGAACAGTTTCACGGCCTTGCAGGGCAGTCAGCATCCGGAACTTATCAGCTATATAAATATACTTTATAAAGCAGGTGCGGATTATGCAGGCATGAGCGGATCGGGTCCGAGTCTTTTTGCGCTGTTCCCGGATTCCGCGTCGCGCAGCAGGGCACTTGCCGTATTAAATGACTTAAGAGAAAATAAGAAAATCAATGCGGAGATTTTAACAGCCGAAACACGCTGTACCTGAAAAACAGGCCCTGAGAAATCCGCAAAGGGCGGATTTGAGCGGATCAGCGGCAGAGATTTGCAAAAAGTTTATTGACAGTTTTCAGGTTTGCCCTTTATAATACTTTGCATTATGAGCAAATAACGGAGGTGAAGATAGATGAAACGCACATATCAACCTAAAAAGCGTCAGCGCAAGCGTGAGCATGGCTTTCGCAAGAGAATGCGCACGTCTTCAGGACGCAAAGTACTGAAAAGACGCAGACAAAAAGGCAGAAAGGTCCTGTCGTCCTGATGCTTAAGACCGACACGATCGGTCTTTTGTGTTTTTGCCTTGAATGAGAACGGAGAACGGAGCCGCGGCTTGCCTTTTCGATTGAAGAAAAATCATGAATTTGCCCGCGTGTTTCGCCAAGGAAAGCGCCGGCCGGGCAAGTATTTAAATCTTCACTACAGGAAAAACGGCCTGCCGCACAACCGTGTCGGTTATACAACACTTAAGCATTACGGCACTGCCGTTGAACGCAACCGCATGCGCCGCCTGCTGCGTGAGGCCTACCGGACACTTGATCCCCGGCTTTCTTCCGGCTATGATATTATTTTGATGGGCGTCAGAAAGGGCCCTTACCTCAACTACCAGCTTGTCCTTTCTGATATGGAGAAAGTCTTTCGCAAAGAAAAGATTCTGAAAGAGAGCGAAACCGAGGCGAAACGTGAAAAAACTGCTGATTAAATGCATTGAAATTTATCAGCGGGGGATTTCACCTTATTTAGGCTACGGAAAGTGCATCTTTCAGCCTACATGCTCGCAGTATGCCATTCAGGCGATTGAAAAATACGGCGTCCTGCGCGGCGGTGCGAAGGCGGTATGGCGCATACTGCGCTGTAACCCTTTTAACAAAAAGGGCGGCTACGACCCGCTTGACTAAGAGAAAGAGGATTAATTCATGGATATATTGCCGATCGCTTTATCGATCCTGGATCCGCTGTACACACTCTTCGGTATTATTATCAGATTCATTTACATGATCTTTAATAATTACGGTGTGGCGATTATTTTATTTACGATCCTGATCCGGGGCGTTTTGCTGCCGTTCAGCGTCAAACAGCATAAGTCAGGTCTGCAGCAGCGGGCCCTGAATCCGCAGCTGATGGAACTGCAGCGTTACTACGGCGACGATAAACAAGGCTTCAGCCAGGCGCAGATGGAGCTTTACAAAAAACATAATGTTTCGCTTTTCGGCGGCTGTCTCCCGATGATCTTAACCTTGGTGATGATCTGGCCGGTCTATCGTATTATTTCCGGACCGCTGCATTACATCATGCAGGTTTCTGAAGAAAATCTGCTGCAGATCGGAGTTATTCTGGTCGGTCACGAACTTTTGAATGAGCAGTCGCTGCGCAATATCAAGCAATTCAATATCCCCGTGATGCAGGCTTTGCATGAAAATCCTTCGGTCTTTGCCGAAGTCGTCAATAAGGGCCTGATGAAGGCATCCGATCTTCTCGATCTTAATTTTCTCGGTTTAAACCTCGGGCTCAGCCCCACGATCAGTCCTTCAAAATTATTCGGCGAGCAGATGAGTACGTATCTGCCGCTCCTTTTGCTCCCGCTTTTAGCAACGGCGACGACCTTTATCCAGTCGCGTTACTCCCAGAAAACCATGAGCGGCGGGGATAAGGAAAAAACGAAGGCTGATAAAGAAGCAGAGAAACGCAATCCTGCTTTGCGCGGCCAGACGAATGCCGCCCCGACCTCGGCGGAATCATCGATGAAAACCATGACTTATATGATGCCGATCATGACCTTGTTTTTCACCTTCACGATGCCGGCCGCCATGTCCCTTTACTGGATCGTCGGTAATCTGATCGCAATTTTCCAGTCCTGGCTGATGTATACGATTTACAACAAGCCAATGGCAGAACGCCAGGCCGCTTCCGATGCAGAGTATGAGGCCAAAATCATGTCCAGAGTACGCGGCGAGCGTGAGGCCCTCGAACAGAAGGAAGCAAAGGCAAAAAAGAAAAAGAAGAGACGCAAAACTACGAAGAAATAAATGTGTCTGAAAAATCCACGGTAAGGAGCTAAGAAATGAGTAGATTTACAGAAACGACCGCAAAAACAGTTGACGATGCCGTTGACAAGGCCCTTGAAGAACTGGGCATAGAAAAAGAAGATGCGCTGATTGAAGTCCTGGAAGAAGACAGCGGCGGTTTCCTCGGCATCGGAGCAAAAGCTACGGTGCGTGTGAGTGAAAAAGAAGACGACGTTCCGGACGAGGATGCGCCGGAAGAAGTCTGTGAGGACGCCGAAGAGAGCGAAGCTGCTGCGTCAGACGATGCAGAAGAAGCAGAAGCTGCGGACGATGCGGCTGAAACGGCGGAAGCTGAAAAGGCTGAAGAAAAAGAAGAGAACGCGGCAGAAGAAAAAGAGGACAAGGCAGAAGCTGCACCGCACGATGCAAAAGAAGAGACTTTTGAAGAAAAAGTTGAGCGCGTAGCCGGTGTTGTCGAAGAGTTTCTGCAGTCTATTGTCGAAAGTTTCAATCTGGAAGATGTCAACCATGTCAGCGTGAAAATCGAAGACGGACGTATTCTGGCGGATATTGACGGTTCGGACTGCGGCATTCTTATCGGCCGCAAAGGCGAGACACTGCGTTCTCTGCAGTACATCACCTCTCTGGTCGCCAATAAAGCGGGCAAGGCCAGAATGCGGATGACCCTGGATATCGGCGGCTACAAAGCAAAACGGGAAAACTCTGTAGCGAGCCTGGCGATCCGGACAGCCCATCGTGCACTGCGCACCGAACAGGCCTATGAAC
>CALLQJ010000191.1 GCA_938014865.1 uncultured Fastidiosipila sp. | reverse complement strand
TAATTTCCTTGTGCCCTGGCGACCACCGCTTCGGTAATGGCAATGACATCCCGGTCTCGCAGCGGGACGCCTTCAGCCTCCGAAGCGTTCAGGATACAGGACACCACTACATCAGTAATGTCGTCCCCTTCACGAATTATGGGAGCACGAACACCGCGTGAAACGGTTCCGAAATAACGTGCCATGTTAAGTCCTCCTCAAAAACGGCAATTTATACATCGCCGCGTGAATTAAGCGTGCTTGAAAGTACTTGAATTAAGCGTACTTAAAAGTACTTATAAATAATACCTTAAATGGAGAATTTCTTCAGCGTTAAAATAAAAAATAATAAATGCTTCAAAAATCACAAGATTTATCGTCAAAAAAAGCCCTTTCACGCTAAGCTTATACGGAAGGGTTCGGCGTATAATAAAAATTCAAGGAGGTTTTTATGAGTAAAGAGAAAACAAAGGATTACCGCTGGGATCTCAGCGTTCTTTATGAAGGCATTGAGGACCCGGCTTTTGAAGCGGACCGGCAGAAATTAAAGGAGACGGCGGAAAAGAGCAAAGCGCTCGTGCAGAAGCTGAATGAAGATTTTTCCGAAGAACTCCTGCCTTCCGTGATTGCTTTTACGGAAGAAGCACAGACGCTGGCCTCGCGGCTCGGGCTTTTCTTAAGCCTTTCCCGTTCGGCGGATACGAAAAATCCGGCCTATACGGCCCTGCTTAATCAGATCAGCCTGGAGATGACCCCGCTCGGCGTGCTGAATGTTGCCGCGGGAGAGCGCATCGCCGCCTTGCCGGATCCGGATGCTTTTATTGAGGACTATCATCTGGAAGAGTACCGCTACCTTCTTCACAAAATCAAAGAGCAGGCCGGCTACCGCCTCAGCCAGGAGCTTGAAGCCTTAGCCTCGAAGCTTTCCCTGAGCGGCGGATCCGCCTGGGCGGACATGGCCTCTTACCTGACCTCGACTTTGGAAGCAGAGCTTGACGGCAAGTGCTTAGGCTTAAGTGCCGTACGGAATCTGGCCTCGGATCCGGACCCGGAGCTCCGGAAAAAAGCTTATGAGGCGGAACTTAAGGCCTATCCTAAAATCGAGGACGCCATGGCCTATGCCCTGCATTCGATTAAATCGCAGGTCAGCCTGATGGCAAGAGAAAGAGGCTATGCCTCGCCGCTGGATGAAGCGCTGAAAGCCTCCCGTCTGGAAAAAGAAAGTCTGGACAGCATGCTGGAGGTGATGGAAGAGAGCCTGCCGCTTTTCCGGCGTTACTTTAAGGCCAAAGCCCAAATCCTCGGGCATGAGGAGCAGCTGCCGTTTTATGATCTTTTTGCGCCCGTCGGCCAAGCAAAATCGGACTACAGCATTGAAGAAGCGCAGGATTTTCTGCTGGACGTTTTCTCGGACTTATCGGAAGATATTGCCGGCGTAATGAAACGGGCTTTTGATGAAGACTGGATTGACTACCTGCCGCGGCAGGGGAAAGTCGGCGGCGCGTTCTGTGCCAATATGCCGGCCTTGGGCCAGTCCCGGGTCCTGACAAATTTTGACGGGAGTTTTTCGGCCGTCGATACGCTGGCCCATGAACTCGGCCACGCCTATCACGGATACTGCATTGAAGATCACCGGATTTTAAACCGCAGCTATTCCATGCCGGTGGCGGAAACGGCATCGACCTTTAACGAGACGCACCTGACCTTGCGGGCGGCGGAAAAAAGCAAGAGTCCCGAAGAGGAGCTGGCGGTGCTCGAGCAGTTTATCTCGTCGGCGGCCCAGACCATCGTTGATATCCTTTCACGTTATCTTTTTGAAAAAGAAGTCTTCGCCCGCTGCGAAACGGAGTTTCTGGACAGCCGGGCCATGCAGGATATTATGCTGCGCGCACAGAAGGCAACGTACGGGGACGCGATGCCGGACGATCTGCGTCATCCTTATATGTGGATCTGCAAGTCGCATTACTATTCGACAGGCCTCAGCTACTACAATTTCCCCTATGCCTTCGGACAGCTCTTTTCTCTGGCGCTTTACGGGATGTATCAAGAGGAAGGGCCCGCGTTTATGAAAAAATACAAAAAACTTCTGCACGCGACGACCGTCTCAGACTGCGAAGAGCTGGCGGCCATGGCCGGTGCGGATATCCGCAGCAAAGCCTTCTGGCGGCAGGGTATTTCCACCATTGAAGACCTGATTGAGCGTTACTGCGAACTTGCTTCCGGCATGTAAAGCGCGGTCCCGCACACGCTTCTTTTCCCCGGCGCCTGCTCTTCTTTTCTCTGTGTCTTTCTATATTAATGAGTATATAAAGAGAGAATGGGGTGAAGCCGGGGATTCAGGGGCTTTAAAACAAAAAGAAACTGCGTTATCGAATAAGAGTATTTGCATTATCAGAGCCTTTATGCAACAATAACTAACTCAAGCGTCCCGCGAAGTCGGGCTTTTCTTATACGATGCAATGTATAAGAGCATAAAAATGCAGCAGAGTGCCTGTCATCTGCAGCAGCTGAATCAAAATACGTTAACTATGATTAACGAAAAACAGTCTAAAGTGCGTGTTTGTCGCGTCTTATTGCGCAAAGGACTGGCGAGGAAACGGCTGTATGGTAAAATGACACAAGCATTTTGCGAGAGTGTAAGATTTCGCAGACGCAAAGAAAAAGGAGGATTTTCAATGAAAAGAGCTACTTCTGTTAAATTGTTAGCTTCTGCATTGTCTTTGAGTTTCCTCTTGGCTGCGTGCGGCGGTAATAATAACGCTGACTCAACCGAGAAAGAAACAGAAGCTGCAACAACTGCTGCGGAGGAACAAACTGAAGCAGAAAAAGATCGGAAGAGCACACGTCTGAACTCCAGTCACAACGCTTAATCTC
>CALLQJ010000190.1 GCA_938014865.1 uncultured Fastidiosipila sp. | reverse complement strand
ACTGCGTGCGCTGCCACCGGGCCCTGGCCGGCACCCTGCCGCCTTATGAGGCCAAGGAAGTCGGCAAGGGCGATGAGGGCGTGCAGGAACTGATCGCGGAACGTACCGCGGAGGCGGCCCGTTCGGTCGAAGCCGCCAAAACCTTGGAGATGGCCAAAGCAAAGGAAGATACGCCCTGTGAAGAGGCGGCGGAGGCCAAGGCGGAAAAAGCGGCGCAGAAACTGAAGCGGACGAAGCTTAAGAATATTAAGAAAAAAGGACAAGCAGACAGTGAGGAGGAAAACACTTGACAAAAGAGAATAAGGTGTTGCTCCGTGCGGATAATATCCGCAAATATTATCCGGCGCACAGCGAAGGACTCTGGCCCGTCAAAGAGTGGGTGCGTGCCGTAGATTATGTCAGCTTTGATATCTATGAAGGGGAGACCCTGGGTCTGGTCGGTGAGTCCGGTTCGGGCAAATCGACGGTGGGCCGGCAGCTGGTCGGCCTGGAAGAACCGGATGAGGGCGCCGTAATTTACAAAGGCAAAGACCTGGCGAAAATGAGCCGCAGTGAGTTCCGCAAGATCAGAAGAGAAGTTCAGATGGTCTTTCAGGACCCGAATTCCTCTTTGAATCCGCGCAAGCATGTCCGGGAGATTCTGGCCGAGCCGATGCTTTATCATAAGCTTTATGACAAGCATACGGTCAATGATCGCATCTATGAGCTTCTGGATCTGGTGGGCTTGCCGAAAAACAGCCTCGGCCGTTATCCTTATGAGTTCTCGGGCGGACAGAAACAGCGCCTGGGCATTGCCAAGGCTTTAAGCCTTGATCCGCAGCTTCTGATTTTAGACGAACCGGTCTCCGCTTTGGATGTTTCGATTCAGGCCCAGATTTTGAATCTGCTGCGTGATCTGCAGAAAGAACTGGATTTAACCTATTTATTTATTGCGCACGGACTCGGCGCCGTTCATTACATCAGTGACCGTATTGCGGTTATGTATCTGGGGAAAATTATGGAGATCGGAAACGGCAGTGAAATTTTCCGCAATCCCCAGCATCCTTATACCATGGCGCTGACGCATGCGGACCCGATTCCGGATCCGGACATGCGGGGCGTGATGGCCTTGTCTATAGAAGGGGAGATGCCCTCGGCGGTTGATCCGCCGTCCGGCTGTCGTTTCCATACCCGCTGTACCTTCGCCGAAGCAGAATGTGCAAAGAAGGTGCCGCCGATGGAAAAAGTACACGGGAGCGAGACGCACTATTCAGCCTGTCCCGTCATTCAGCGTCTCAAGAAAGGGGAAACGAAGTGATTCGTTATATTTTAAAAAGAATACTGATCGCTGTCCCTGTTCTGCTCGGCATTACGGTGATTGATTATTTCATTATGAACCTGGCCGGCAGCCCGCTGGAAATGATGCTGGGCCCGCGTGTAACCGAGGCCGCACTCGCGCAGAAAGCGGAGATGCTGGGCCTGGATCAGCCGGTGATTGTGCAGTACTGGAACTGGCTCAAGGAAGTCTTTCAGGGCAATCTGGGCTATTCCATCAAACAGAATCTGCCGGTGGCAAGCCTGATCGGACGCTATGTCGGGCCGACGGTTCTGCTGATGGCCACATCCCTGATTATTTCCATGCTGATTGCGGTCCCGGCAGGCATTCACTCGGCCGTGAAGCAGTATTCCAAAAGAGATTATGTCATTGTAACCTTGTCTTTTATCGCGACGTCGGTGCCGAGTTTCTTCCTGGCACTGGTGCTGATTTATTTCTTTAATCTGCGGCTCGGCGTCCTGCCCTCGAGCGGGATGACGACCTTGGGGACGGCCGGCGAAAAGCGGATGGCTCGCTCGGCGGGTCTCGATGGCGGTCCGGTGG